>JASJHC010000208.1:0-8807 GCA_033791245.1 Acidimicrobiia bacterium
CTGAAGGCAATAGGGTCGACTATGTATCCTGCTAGAGTGGGGGTGAGCCCGGACGCCGTAAGCCAGTTCCTAATTTCGAGTCCGAGGCCGATCAATGGTACGCCCGGTTCTCCACCGAGGGCCGCCGCCGTGTACGCCCCGACCCCAAGGAAGAACGCATGGCCCAGCGATATCTGCCCAGCCCATCCGGTCACCAGGTTTAGGCCGATGGCGCCCACGGCTGCTGCTGCGGCACTGGCTGCCCGCGAGGCGAGATCATCCGATAGGAAGAACGTCAGAGAGCCAAGCGCCATGCACAACGCGAGGAACCAGACGCGTTGAGTCGTCGTCGGGAAGATTGACATGTCCCGCCGGTATGCGGTGACCAGGCCCGGTCTGCTTCTCATACTCGAACCACCTCACGCGTCCCAAAGATCCCGTACGGCCGCACCAATAGCACGAGCAGCATGACGACATAGGCAACGGCGGTGGAGAAATTCTGGCCGAGGAACGCCAGATACTCGGATTGGTACGTGACCGTGTAAGCCTCGGCAAGGCCCACGATCAGGCCGCCGACAATCGCTCCCGGGATCGAGTCGAGGCCTCCAATAACTGCGGCGGGAAGTGCCCGGATCGCCCGGACGCCGATGGCGGCGGATACACCAGTCCCGGCCCCGAGGAACACGCCAGCGATGGTCGCCAGCCCCGCAGCAATTGCCCAGGCCACGGCGAAGACCCGGGCAACAGGGATCCCCTGAGCGAGGGCGGTCTCCTGGTCGATGGCGGTGGCGCGCATGGCAAGTCCGAAACGGGCGTAGCGGAAAAAGAGCAGCAGTAATCCGACGACGATGAAACTGGTGACGATCGTCGCAACGTCCTTTCGGCTCACGATGAGGTCGCCCATCCGCACCACATCGATGCCCCAGGGGTCACCGACGGAGCGAATCTCCACACCGATCAAGTCGAAGCCGATCACTGTCAGCGCGATATTGAGGCCGATAGTCAGGATCGCCACTGAGAATGCAGGCTTGCCAACCATGGGGCGCAGCATGGTGCGCTCGATGACCACTCCTATCAGGGCGGAGAGCATGATGCCGAGCAAGAGTGCCACCCAGAAATTCAGCGCAAGGACGGTGGAGAAATAGACAACCCAGAATGCGCCCAGGATCATCAGGCCCGATTGGGCGAAGCTGAGTACCCCGCTTGACTTGTAGATGATCACGAAGCCAAGGGCGAGCAGGGCGTAAATCGCGCCCGTGGCGATGCCATTGATCGTCGCCTGGAGAAACTCAGTCACGAGTACATCTCCTCGATCAGATCGGAGAACTGCTCGACAAGGACCTTCCGCTTGATCTTCTGGGTCGCGGTCAGTTCTCCTTGATCGTGGTCGAGTTCCTTGGGAATCAGCTTGAACCTCTTGATCTGCTCGACGCGAGCGAAGTCGGCGTTGGCCTCCTCGACTTGCTTGTCTATCAGTCTGATGATCTCCGGTTTCTCGCTCAGGTCGCGGTACGTGGTGAACGTGATATCTCTGCGCTGCGCCCAGTTGGCGGCGACGTCGAACTCGATTCCTATCAAGGCGCTGATGAATTTGCGGCTGTCGCCGACGACCATCGCCTCTTTGATGAACGGGGAGACTTTGAGTCGATTCTCCAGTTCTGAAGGCGAGATGTTCTTGCCGCCTGCAGTGATGATGATGTCCTTCTTCCGGTCGATGATGCGGACGTGGTTACCGTCCCACTCACCGACATCGCCCGTATGAAGCCAACCGTCACCGTCGATCGCTTCGTCCGTCGCCGCCGGGTTCTTGAAATAGCCTTTGAACACGGCAGGGTGTCGGGTGAGTATCTCGCCATCGGCAGCGATCTCGATTTCGCAGCCGGGGAGTGGTTCGCCGATCGTTCCCAGCTTGACACTGCCGAGTTGATTGACGGTTCCCATCGCAGTCGTCTCGGTCATTCCCCAGCCCTCGACGATCGGCACCCCGACCGCCATGAAGAACTTGAGAAGATCAGGCGCAATTGGGGCGGCACCCGAAACTGCTTGCCGGCACTTCGACATACCCATCTTCTTCTGTAAGGAGCGATAGGCCAGCAGCCACCCGGCGCCGTAAACGACACTGCCGAGCAGGCCGCGTCCGCCGCGTTGCAGCATCCGGTCTGCGTTCCACATGCCCGCCTGCAATGCGGCGCCGTACACGAGTCGCTTCAGTGGAGATGCGTGCGCAATCCGGATCTGAGCGCCGGCGCTCATCTTCTCCCAGATGCGCGGCGGCGCCGGGAAGTAGGACGGCTGGATCTCCTGCAGGTCCGCAACCACGGTATCGATCGATTCGGCGAAGTTGACCGTGGAGCGTGTCGCAATGGCGTAGCACAGGTCGTAGAGCCGGCCGAAGACATGACACAGCGGCAGGTACGAGAGGAGTTCTGCCCGATCCGGCATGGCTCCGGTGCCGGCGATCACGCTCTTCGCCTCGCCCGCGGTCCACACCAGATTGCGGTGCGACAGCATCGCTCCTTTGGGAGGACCCGTCGTCCCAGATGTATAGACGATCGTTGCTGTTTCTTCGACATCGATCGCATCGACCAGCCGATCGAAGTCATCTGGGGCGGCAGCGAGGTGCTGGCTACCCAATTCCAGGAACTCGCTCCACGAGATGAGGATGGGATCGTCGTAGGCGTTGACCCCACGTGGTTCGATGTAGACGATCCGCTCAAGCTTCGGCAGGCGGTCCCGGACGGCAAGAGCCTTGTCGACCTGCTCCTGGTCCTCAGCGATGAGCACTTTGGAGTCGGAGTGGTGGAGAAGGTACTCCACCTCGGCGGCGGGATTAGTCGAGTACAAACCCACCGAGACTGCCTGGATGCCCTGAGCAGCCAAGTCGCCAACCACCCACGCCAATCGGTTCTCCGACTGAATGGCCACCTTGTCGCCGGGGACGACACCCATGGCGCGTAACGCCATTCCGACGGTTCTGACGAGCTCCCAGTATTCGGCGTAGGTCGTTTCCTGCCAGATGCCGAACTCTTTCTCACGGAGACCGACTCGTTCCGGGTCGCGGCGGGCGTTGTCCCGCAACCAAGAGGGCATGCTCGTGAAGGTCAGTTCGGGTGCGTTACTACGGGGTCGTTGCTGTGTCGCGGTCACAACGATCCCTTTCCCTGACCTGCTGCCTCGGCCGCGGCCTGGACCTCCGCCGAATGCAGCTCGGCGCTGTGGAACTCTTCTCCGAGATAGGCACGGATGACCTCAGGGTCCCGCTGGACAACCTCGGGGACTCCGTCTGCGATCTTGCGGCCGAAGTCCAACACCATCACGCGATCTGCGATGTCCATGACGAGTCCCATGTCGTGCTCGACGAGGATCATGGCGATTCCGAGTTCCTCCTTGATATCGAGGATGAAGCGGGCGATGTCCTCGGTCTCCTCGAGGTTCATCCCCGCCACGGGTTCGTCGAGCAGTAGCAGTCTGGGGTCCATTGCGAGGGCCCGTCCGAGTTCAACCCGCTTCTGGATGCCGTAGGGGAGCATTCCGACGAGACTCTTGCGGTAGGCCGGGATTTCGAGGAAGTCGATGATGTCCTCTGCTCTGGCCCGGTGCTCGATTTCTTGGTTTCTAGCACGCCCCATGTAGACACCAGCAGCCAGTGGGCCGTAGGAGAAATGGAGGTGTCGCCCGAGCAGGATGTTCTCGAGCACGGTCAGGTTGTCGAACAACTCGATGTTCTGAAACGTGCGGGCGATTCCCAGCTGAGCGATACGGTTGGGCTTCATGCGCAAGAGGTTCTTACCTCCCAGCCGGATGGAGCCGCGCTGCGGTCGGTACACGCCGTTGAGGCAGTTGAAGATGGAGGTCTTGCCAGCGCCGTTCGGCCCGATGATGGCGAAGAGCTCGCCTTCGCCGACGTGAAAGCCGACACCGTCGATGGCCACTACGCCGGCGAACGACAGATGGATGTCTTCGACCCGAAGCAGCGGGCTTGTCATGACAGCCACCGCTTCCTTCGCTTGTAGTGCTTGACATCGCGGAACGACTTCCGTTCCGAGCCTGCGCTACCGAGGCCGAGGTAAAACTCCTGGACGTCCTCGTTGCGCATGAGTTCGTCTGCCGGCTTGTCCATCACCATCTTGCCGGTTTCCATGATGAAGCCGTGCTCAGCGATCGACAGTGCCATAGTGGCGTTCTGTTCGACAAGCAGAATGGCAGTGCCCTGCTCGTTGATCCCGACGATTAAGTCGCGGATTTGCTGCACGAGAAGTGGCGCCAGCCCGAGGCTGGGTTCGTCGAGGAGGAGAAAACGCGGGCTCGACATGAGCCCGCGTCCCATCGCGAGCATCTGCTGTTCGCCGCCGGATAGATAGCCAGCGGTGTCTCGGCGACGTTTCTTCAGGACTGGGAACAGGTCGAAGACGCGCCCGAGATTCTGGCTTCGCTTGCCGGGATTGCTGTGAGCCCCAACTCGCAGGTTCTCTTCGACTGTGAATTCAGCGAAGATTCGACGCCCCTCCATCACTTGGGTGATTCCTCGCTCAACGATGGCAGCAGGTGTCAGCTTGTGGGTCGGTTTCCCATCGACCCGAACCTCACCCTTGGTGATGTCACCGTGGTGAACGTCGAGGAGTCCGGAGATGGCGCGCAGCACGGTCGTCTTGCCGGCACCGTTTGCACCAAGAAGAGCCACGATCTTGCCATCGGGGATGTTGAAGGAAATGCCGCGCAGCACCAAGACGACGTCGTGATAGACAACCTCCAGGTTCGCGACCTCGAGCATGGCGTACTGCTCCCTCCGTCAGTCGGCCAGCAATGGCAAGCGTAACTCCGGCGACTATATCAATGGAGGCGCATGTGATGTCGAGTGAAAGGGGTGGGATGGGTGGAGGAGTATTCTCTGAGGTGCGGTTTACGAGGACGTGGTTGTTTCGGGGGAGCGGGTGTCGACCGAGACATTTGCGGAACGGAATGTTGCGGTAGCCGGGGATATCTACACGAACAGCCACGCTCAGGTCACCGAGAAGGCGGACATCAATTCCAGCCTCAGAACGAAATATGCCAGCTGATGCCCGGCCGGCGGCGCGAGAAAACCGGGAGGGTCGGCGTCCCAGCCCAGGACGTAGAAGCGTGGTAGCGCGAAAGAGTCGTCCCGAATCCGCTCGAAAGCGCTTGGTACGCATCGGCTCCGAGAATCGCTTCCCTAGAAGTCCAGACGGCGGAAGACCAGAATCGCCGCGGCGACGAACGCGACCGTGAGCGCCAGTGTCCCCATCACGGCGGACGTCGCGTCGAAGGGCACGTCGTAGATGTACTCGGTGATCTCCGACCAGCCGCCCGAGGCGATATCGGTGCGGATCAGCCGCGACGGCGTGTAGTCCATCCAGTCGGCGTAGGGCAGTATCGGCACCCGCACCATCAGAAACAGCCAGACGCCGACCGCGACGACAACGCCGCGGCGCCGGATCACAATCGAGAGCAACGCGGTGACCGCCATGAAGAAGGCGAGGATGACGGCGAGTAGTCCGAGGGCAAAGAGGAAACGTCCCAGTGCCGGCGCTTCGGGAGTGACGAAGCGGTACGGCTCCACCTTCGGAAGCCACCAGTACGCGACGAGTCCCGGCACGACGATTGCCGTCACTGCGAGCCCGACCCAGAGCCCGGCGACCGAAGCCGCCACGTAGCCGCCGCGAGGGACCGGTTTGCCGAGTACCCAGCCGGTCGTACCGTCGTGGTAGTCGCCGCACACCGCGGCGGCGGTCAGCACCATGCCCGCCATGACGGGGAAGATGACGAGCATGTTGATCAGCGTCTCGAAGCCCAGGTAGCCGAAGGGTTGGTTCTCGGTTGCCACTGTGGAGTACAGGATCCACTCGATAACCGCCAGCCACAGCACGAGGTGGAACAGGCCACGGCGGCCCACCCAGCGCTGCAGCTCACCCCGTAGGACACCCCACGTGCCCGTTGCGCTGGTGCGCAGTGCGGTCGCCTCACTGGACATCGGTGCCCCCAATCACCTGGAGATAGGCGTCTTCGAGGCGACGGTCGGTGAGATGGAACTGCAGTACGGAATGGTCGCCGTCGGCGAGCAGCGGGACAAGCTGACGGGCCGCGGCTCCGGCATCGCTCACCTGGACCTGCCACTGCTCAACGCTGCCGCGGTCACGAGCCACCACGGCGCTCACCCACGGCTGAGCCGTCAACCTGGTGTGTAACGGGGTTGTGTCGCCGCGTAACCCGATCACATAGTCCTGGCCGGTCACCTCGAGGATCGAAGCCAACGGGCCCTGGGCGACCACCTTGCCGTGATTGAGCATCACAACCGAGTCGGAGACCCGCTCGACATCGTCGAGGATGTGCGTCGAGTAGAAGACGGTCGTGTCTCCGCCGATCCCGGCAATGAGATCGATCATCGCTCGGCGTCCCACCGGATCGAGTCCGGCCGAAGGCTCGTCGAGGATTACCAGATCCGGATCGGCGATCAGCGCCTGGGCCACGCCCACCCGTTGCCGTTCACCGCCCGATAGCCCGGCCAGGCGGCGGCGCGCCTTTGTCGCAAGGCCCACCTGCTCGAGCATCTCATCGACACGGCGCCGCAACGCCCGTCCACCGGGGTGCCCCGGATAGAGCCGGGCGGCGTATGCCACCAGGCCGCGCACAGTCAGATGCGAAGGAAAAACGGGGTCCTGTGGCAGGTACCCGATGCGGGCCCGGGCGACCAGGCCCGCCTTACCCACCTCGTGGCCAAGGACGAAGGCGTGCCCACTTGTGGGACGGATCAGGCCCATCAGGATCTTCATTGTCGTCGTCTTGCCGGCTCCGTTGGGGCCGAGGAAGCCACATATCGAACCTGCGGCGACGTCGAGGCTAAGACCGTCGAGCGCATGCACCTTGCCGTATCGCTTCGAGAGGCCGCGGGCTTCGATGGCGTAATCGGTCACGACAGCTCCCTCCGTTCGAAGCGCCAGATGGCGAGTGCCACGAAAGCGATGCTCAGCGCCAGGGTTACCGTTGCTGGAGTCAGGACTTCGACCGGGCGGTCCTGAATGCCTTCCGCCACCGCGGTCACCAGGCCCACCGGGGACGCGGCGAGGGTCTCACGGGCCACGAGCCAGCCGACGATCAGGACCGCGGCCGCAGCTAGGCCAAGGCCAAAGACCGCGGTGCGCGACCGGATCGAAGTCCCCAGCAGGATCATCAGCGCCACCAGGAAGGCTGCCAGCAACGCTATGGCAAAGAGCATGGACAGATAAGTGCCGGCATCGGGTAGCGAGATGTACGCCCCCCAGTGGCCGATGGGCGATCCCGTCACCTCGGTGAGCTCTTCGACTGTGAACTCTGTGATGCCTCGCTTGGCTGCCATGTTGTAGAAGGGATACAACAGCCCGCCTGTGATGAAGACTGCGGCGCCGACGCCAGAAGCAGCGGCCGCCGCTTTGGCCGTGATGATGGCAGGTCGACCGATTGGCATGGCCACCAGCCAGGACATGGTGCCTCGATCGATGTCGCCGAGCACCGTTCCCTCCGACAGCGAGATCGTGGAAATCAGGATGACGATCAACCACAGCGCCATCGACCACAGGAACAGGGGTCCCAGCTGGTTCACGCCGGCAATCTGCCACGGTATGTAGATAGTGGCGAAGATCCCCAGCCCGGCGATGGTGAGCATCGCCACCCGCCACGGGAACCACACCCGCATCTCCACGCCGAGCATTCCGAGGAACCCGCGGAAGGGATGGATAGCTTCGATCCGCGGCAGCGGAACGCGTTCAGTCGTCATCGCCCGCCTCCACCGCCCCCACGTAGATGTCCTCGAGGCTCCGCACCACAGGGCGCAACTCCCGGATGGCGGCGCCATGCTCTCGCGCCAGCACGCGCAGCAGGTCCCGCTCGGCGGACTCCTGGTCGGACACCGCAACGTCCCAGGAACCGTTGCCGCCGGTCACAGCGGTGACCCATGGCAGGTTCTGCAACGATTTCGGCACCGAGCCGTCGGCGCCGTCGATCACAACCCGATAGCTGACACCCGTCCCGAGGAACTGCTCCATCGGGCCTTGGGCGATGATTTCGCCGTGGTCGAGAATCACAACGTGGTCGGCAATCCGCTGCACGTCGTCGAGGATGTGACTCGAGTAGAAGATCGTCACCTGGTCGCGCAGGCTGTCGATGAGACTCAATACCTGGAACCGGCCCTCCGGATCGAGCCCCACCGATGGTTCATCGAGTATCAGGAGATCGGGTCGACCGATAACGGCCTGGCCGATCCCGAGCCGCTGCCGCTCACCACCCGACAGGGCTTTGACTCGTCGTCCGGCCCGATCGGCGAGGCCGACCTGTTCGAGCGTCTCCTCAACCCGGGCATCAATCTCACGGCGGGAACCCGAAACGTAGCGACGAGCGGCAAAGCGGAGAACGTCACGTACACGAAAGCGCGGGTAGAAGGAAGGGTCCTGCGACAGGTAGCCCACCCGAGATCGGATCGAGAGTCCGTCGCTGTCTATCGACTGGCCCAGGATCTTGGCAGTCCCTGTCGTAGGCCGTGACAAGCCCATGAGGATTCGCATCGTGGTGGTCTTGCCGGCGCCGTTGGGGCCGAGGAACCCACACACCGTGTTTGTGGGCACCGTCATGTCGAGGTTCTTGAGGGCGTCCAGCTTGCGGTAGCGCTTGGCTAGACCGAACGTCTCAATGGCCGCGCTCATGGGCATTCTCCGAACGCCGGCATTTCCACGACGGTCTCGCCAAGAACGTTGACGGAGAGCATTGCGCAGGAACGCAAGGCGTCTTCGTCGTCATCGGATTGCATCATGCATGCCTGCTGCAGCCAGAGGTCGTATTCG
>JASJHC010000209.1:0-5425 GCA_033791245.1 Acidimicrobiia bacterium
GATGGCTGCCCGCCTGTGGCAGCGTGCGGCGGAGCTACAAGCCGAAGCAGCTCTGCGCTCGGAAGCGATGTCTGTGTTGCCGGACGAAGCGGAGATGTCCGACCAGGACACGAGCGGCTATGCGTTGGCCCACGTGCGTCAAGCCGCCGAGGAAGCCGGCATTGCCGCCGAATCAACGGAGGTCGAGCTGGCGGTGCGCGAGGCCGGCGGTGAGGACGTCATTTCCCGTGAAGACGGGAGCGAGGTCACGCTGAGCGGAACCGTGCCCAGTCAAGAGATCTTCGATGCGGTTATTGCGGCAGTGAGTAGTGTCGAGGGGGTCACCGTTGTCATTGATTCCGAACTCGTGATTGACCCGACCACCACATCCTCCACGCCGCCAACGACCGAGGCGGCGGTTGTCGAAGGCGAATCGACAACAACCACGACGTCCACGACAACTACGACACTCCCTGAGGCGACAACGACCACATTGCCCCGGAGAGACGTCGAAGAGTGGGCCGGCATCCTCGACTCCGAGTATCCGTTGCTCAGCGCTGAGACGATCCTTGCGTTTGTAACCCTGTACAACAGCGATCTTGACCGGATCGCGGCGGGCGAGGCATCGGTTTTTGACGCGATTGTTGAAGAAGCCGACGCTCAGGCCAAGGAACTGCTGACTGCCGGGGTCAAGCAAGAGGAACTCGATGAGATTCGGGCTCGGCTGCAGAGCGAATCGTCTCCGGTTTTTGTCTCGGTTCTCTCTGTCGAGGAGCGTGCAGCTGCGCACCCCGCGATCGGCGAATTGGTAGCCGACCAGTTGGAAACAAACGAATTCGTATCCGACGAGCTGACTGAGTTGAAACGGCAAGAGGAGGCTGATGCAGTAGACGACATTGAAGTCACCTACATCTCCGGCGAACTGATCGCATCAGCCGGAGCGATTCTCAGTGAGGTGCAAGTCAAGGCGATCAAAGAACTCGGCCTGGTGGAGAAAGAGTTGGGCACCTCGCGGACTGCGATTGTTGTGCTGGGTGCGCTAACGGTCGCCCTTGCGGCGTTCTTCTTGTGGCGGCTGGCGCCGGGGCTGTGGTCGGAGCCAAAGCACTTTGCGCTCCTTGGGATCCTTCTTGTCTTGGCCGCCCTGTCGTCACGGATCCCGGAACTGGTTGACGGCACTGATGGCGACTTCAGCGCGCTTGGCTTTGCCATCCCCGCCATGCTGTTCGGGTACGTGGCAGCCATCTTGTACGACCCCCGCACGGCCGTTCTCCTTGCAGTCCCTGTGACGACCTTCGTGGCGATATCCACGGCCGACCCCGCCCTAACGGTCTTTGCCGCCGGTGCGACAGTTGCTCCTGTTGCTTTCGTCTCTTCGGTGTCCAGCCGGAGACAACTGCGGGTGGCGGTGGCGTTGTCGGCTCTTGTGTTGGCACCATTTGCGGCAGCAATCTCGTGGTTGTTCCGCGGGTACGACACTTACCCCGAGGCGGCTCTCTTCGGCGTGCTCGGAGGAATCCTCGCCGGTCTCGTCGCACAGGGTCTTGTTTCGTTCTTAGAGAATCTCTTCCGAATCACGACAACGCTGACGCTGCTCGACCTCGTGGACAGAAACCATCCGGCGCTGCGGCTTATCGAGGAGAAAGCCCCAGGGACGTTCAACCATTCGATACTGGTGGGGACGCTTGCCGGCAAGGCGGCCCGGGCGATCGGTGCCGACCCGCTGCTGGCGCAGGCGGCGGCGTTCTATCACGACCTTGGCAAGGTCGAGGACCCGATGTACTTCATAGAAAACCAGTTCAGCATCACCAATCCACACGATCATCTGGACCCGATTGAGTCGTGCAAGATCATCCGCTCCCATGTGACCGACGGTCTGCGTTTGGCTCGCCAGTACAGGCTGCCGACCGAGATATCAGATGGCATTCGTTGTCATCACGGCACCGGGCTGATGCGCTATTTCTACCACCAGGGGATCACGGCCAACCCCGACGCCGATCCGCAGCTGTTCCGCCACCATGGTGAGAAGCCGAAGCGAAAAGAAATCGCCATCTTGATGATCTGCGATGCGGTCGAGGGTGCGGCGCGGGCACATGCCCAGGAACAGGACCCAACGGCCGACAGCCTCACCAAGGTGGTCGATGCTGTTGTCGGGGAGAAGCTTGACGACGGTCAGCTGGACGAGGCCGATCTGACCTTTGGTGATCTCACCAACGTGAAGGCGGCGGTCGTCGATGCCCTCGTCGGCTACTACCACACGCGGGTGCCCTACCCGGGGTTCCCCGGCCCGCAGCCCGAGTCCGAGTGATGGACATCACCTTCGCAGACGAACAAGATGACCCTCTGCCTAGTGGCTCTCTTGTCGAACTCGCCGAGGTGGCCTTGGTTGCAGAGGCACTGCCCGCCACCACCCAGATGGCGATCACCTTGATCGACCTGTCTCGTATGGCTGAACTCAACGCTGCACACATGGGCAAGACAGGACCGACAGATGTTTTGTCGTTCCCAATCGAAGACTTTTCGGACGGCACCGGTGTTGTCGACAGTGAAGGGCCACCGCTGCTCCTTGGCGACATCCTGATCTGTCCTCGCGTAGTGCGTGCGAATGCCGAGGCCGCTGGAGTAGCCTTTGAGGATGAAATGGCACTCATGGTTGTCCACGGGGTTCTCCACTTGCTCGGACGCGATCACGTGATCGAAGCTGAGGCGGAGGCAATGGAACAGCGCGAACGTGAAATCCTGGCGTTGGTGGGACGGGTTCGGCCATGACCACAGTCGCCCTCGTCATCTCCGGCGTACTCATTCTTCTCACCGCGGTGTTGCGGGCGGCCGGTGCTTCGCTGGTGCGAACACCACGTGCCGATGCTCTCCATGATGCGCGCAACGGTGACGCTCGTGCGGAGCGAATTGCCAGCTTGCTTGCCGACCGCGCCACGATCCAACCTGCCCTTGGCCTCGTCAGCACCGGGCTGTTGGTCATTGCGCTAATCCCCGCGGCGTGGGCGCTTACGCGCTCGGCAGACGGCATCCCACTGGTTGTGACACTGGTCATTTTGGGGTTTGTGCTGATCGTGTTGGGCGATGTTGTGCCCCGTATCCTCGGCAGAAACCGGCCCCGTACTATTGCCTATCGGTTTGCCTGGTTGTTGGCGCCATCGATTGCACTCGGTGCGGCAACCGCCGACTTGGTTACCGACCTCGATGAAGAGGAGGAAGACGATGGCGATGCCAGTACCGAGGCTCATGAGCGTGAATTGATCTCTCAGGTTCTCGATTTTGCAGATGCGATCGTGCGTGAGGTGATGGTTCCTCGTCCCGACATGGTGACGGTCAATGCCGATGAGTCGAGCGAGCATGCCCTCGACCTCGTGCTTGAGGAGGGTAAGTCACGTATCCCGGTGTTCGGCGATGACACCGACGACATCCTGGGTGTTCTTTATGCACGCGACCTCCTCCAGCGTTGGGATGATGAGGCGGGTCCGCGGCAGGCCCGTGACCTGATGCGCGATGCGTACTTCGTCCCTGAGACCAAGCGAGTTCCGGACTTGCTTCGTGAGATGCAGGCAAACCAGATTCACCTGGCCATAGCTGTCGACGAGTTCGGCGGAACCGCCGGGCTGGTCACGATCGAGGATCTTCTCGAGGAGCTTGTTGGCGAGATTGCTGATGAGTATGACGAGGAAGAGCCGATGGTGGTTCAGGAGACCGATGGGTCGTACCTCATCGATGCACGTTTGGACATCGACGATCTCGGCGAGCTAATCGGTTCGACGATCCCTGATGAGGACTGGGACACGGTCGGCGGTCTCGTTCTCGGGCTGGCGGGCCGGGTACCGGCCGAAGGCGAGAAGTTCGAGTTCAACCGTCATACCCTTACTGTCGAACGTGTCCAAGGGCGACGTGTCGCTCAGATAAGGTTGCATCCGTAGTGCGCTCAGGTTTCATCTCAGTGGTCGGAAGACCCAACGTTGGTAAGTCGACGCTCGTCAATGCCCTGGTAGGGGAGAAGGTTTCGATCACCTCGTCGCGCCCGCAGACAACGCGCAACACCATTCGCGGAATTCTGAACAAAGAGGACATGCAGATTGTCTTTGTTGATACTCCTGGTCTGCACCGTCCCCGCACCGCATTGGGTAGCCGTCTCAATCGACTCGTCTATGGCTCGCTCGAGGAGACGGATGCCGTTCTCTTTGTGCTCGACGCAACACAGAAGATCGGCCCCGGCGATCGTCTTATCGCAGAACGGCTGCAAGAGGCGAATGCCACAACGATTGTCGTCGTCAACAAGACCGATATCGCCAATGAGGGACAGATTCTCGAGCAGCTGAGTGAGGCTGCAGAGTGGGACTTTGCCGCGTACGTTCCAGTGTCCGCTCGGAACGGTATCGGAACTAGCTCAATTTTGGAGGAGGTAATCCCTCTTCTTGAGGAGGGGCCTCAGTTCTTCCCTTCCGACGTTCACATGGATCAGCCGGAGAAGGTGTATGCCGGGGAGCTCATTCGGGAGAAGTTCCTCCATCGATTGCGCGAGGAACTACCCCACTCGTTGGCAATCGTGGTCGAAGAGATTGAGCCCCGTGATTCGGGCGTCATCTATGTCGGGGTTACCGCGTATGTCGAGCGCAAATCCCAAAAGGGGATCGTGATCGGCAAGGGTGGCTCGTTGTTGAAGACTGTTGGCGCCGAGGCTCGCACCGAGCTCGAACGCTTCTTTGGTAGGTCGGTGTACTTGGATATCCGGGTCAAGATCCAAGAAGATTGGCAGCGTCATGACGAGGTGCTCGATCGCTTGGGCTTCTAGGTGGAGTCGCCGACCCGGCGTCCGTCTCACGTTCCTCGGCTAACTTCCTCTTATGGCCATTCGACACGACCAAGGCATCGTGCTGCGTTCGTATCCCTTTGGGGAGGCGGACAAAGTCGTCGTGCTGCTGAGCCCGAACAACGGCAAGCTGCGCACCGTTGCCAAGGGTGTCCGTAAGACCAAGAGCCGATTTGGGGGGCGCCTCGAAACATTCAGCCATGTTGACCTGGTCCTGTACGAAGGCCGCAACCTGGACACGATCACGCAAGTGTCCATGATCGAGCCTTTCCACAACCTGCGGTCCGAGTTGGATGCAATGGTCGCCGCCGGGGCGATGGTGGAGATCGCTGATGTAGTAGCGCAAGAGAACGAGTCTTCGCTGCGTCTGTTTCTTCTGCTGCAACGCGGTCTGCGTGCCCTTGACAGCGGACCAGAGCATCCTGATCTTGTTACAGCGTTCTTGCTCAAGTCGGCGGAGGCAATCGGTGTTGCCCCGGCCCTTGACCAGTGTGCGGGGTGTGGGCGCAGGCATGACTTGCGCCGGTTCAGCTTCTCTGCCGGCGGCGTACTGTGCGAAAGGTGCCGAACCCCGGGGGCCTTTGCATTGCGGGCTGGACTGACCGACTACCTGGCGTTGCTGGCGGG
>JASJHC010000210.1:0-4839 GCA_033791245.1 Acidimicrobiia bacterium
GCTGGCCAACTTGTCGGATCGACTGAAGTGGACGGAAACGCCCTTCCAGTACGTCTCACCAGCTTCATCCCTGGAATAACCGTCGACGAAACGGGGTGGTCTGGCGAGCTGCGTCGCGCCGCGGCCGAGATGGTCGCCAGAATTGGGCTGGCTCTCCGCTCGTTCAACTGCTCCGCCTCGGGGGCCCCGCCCCTCTGGCAGATCGACCGTCTTGCCGACCTCCGTCCTTATCTCGTCCACTTGGAGGCAGACCGCAAGCGATTCGCCGGACAGTGGCTGGATCTCTACGAACGCGAGCTGCTACCCGAGCTCGACGGTCTGCGCCGCCAGGCAATCCACGGAGATTTCAACCCAGCCAACCTCATCGTGGACCCCGCCCACCCCGACCAACTCGCCGGGATCATTGACTTTGGGGACATGACCACCGGCCCGCTTGTTGCTGACATTGCGGTCGCTGCCGCCTACCAGTGTCTCGGTGCCGACAACCCGGGCGCAGTGATCGCAGAGGCGGCAGCCAGCTACCACCGGATCTGCCCGCTGACGACCACAGAGGCCTCGATTCTGCCCGAGCTTGCAATCAGCCGGTTGGTGCAGTCATTGCTCATTTCAGGCTGGCGTGCTGCCATCCATCCTGACAACAGCGAGTACATACTGATCCACGCCGCTCCGGTGTGGGAGGCCCTGCAGCGTCTCTACGAGATCGGTACGGACCGACTCAATACAGAAGTGCAGCAGCTGTGCGGGTTTGATGCAGTCGCACCGCCGACCACTGACGAGGCGTTGGCAAAACGGCGCCTGCGTCTCGGATCGGGCATGCGGCTCAGCTATGACATCCCCCTGCATGTAACCGGCGGGTCTGGGGTCTGGTTGACCGACCACGACGGTGTTCGCCATCTCGACGCTTACAACAACGTTGCCCATGTTGGCCACAGCCAGCCAGACGTCATTGCCGCTCTGGCCGGCCAAGCCAGCCGTCTCAATACCAACACAAGGTATGTGGTTGACGAGGTCACGGCTTATGCCGATCGGCTGGTTGCAATGCTTCCCGAACCACTCGAGGTTGTGCTGTTCGCAAACTCCGGCAGTGAAGCGAACGACCTTGCCTGGCGCATCGCCCGCACGGTGACCGGCAGCCGGGGGATGGTGGTAACGGATCATGCGTATCACGGCTCGACCTATCTGACCATGGCGACATCACCGGAAGAGCTGGGCATTTCCAATCTTGAGAACTGGGTAGCCACGATTGCTGCACCTACCACCCCCGATGCTGACCCAGCCGACGTTGAGCCCGCTATTGAACGCCTGGCGGCGGCAGGGGAGGGTGTCGCGGGATATGCCTGCGACACGGTGTTCTCCAGTGACGGTATCTACGAAGCGCCTGCCGGCTACCTCGCCGGAATCTATGCCGAGGTACGGCAGGCCGGTGGCCTGTGTATTGCCGACGAGGTCCAGGCCGGATTCGGCCGGGTCGGATCCCGGCTGTGGGGATTTGCGGGGAGCGACGTGGTCCCCGACATCGTCACCCTTGGCAAGCCGATGGGTAATGGGCATCCGGTCTCAGCGGTGGTCACCACAGCCGAGATTGCCGAGAGTTTCTTTCGTTCCGGCTACTACTTCTCGACCTTCGCCGGCAATCCGGTCTCCGCTGCCGTTGGCAGCGCGGTGCTCGACGTCATGGAGCGGCACCAGCTGCCGGCACAAGCTGATCGTGTCGGGTCCTACCTCAGCGCCGGTTTCTCCAGCATCGCAACGGATTACCCCGTGATCAGTGGAGTACGCGGTCCCGGCATGTTCATCGGAGTGGAACTCTCATACGAAGACGGCACGCCTGCCACTGAATACGCCACCTACGTCCAGAACCAGCTGCGGAACAGGCAGGTGCTCATCGGACGCACCGGCGTCGCCGGGAACGTCCTGAAGATTCGACCCCCTCTTGTTTTTGCGGAACGACATGCCGATGTGCTGCTGAACAAGTTTCGGTCCCAGCTAGATCTGGACTTCTCTCACGGCATCATGGGGTGATGGCAGCGGCACCTCTGTTCTCAGGAACACAAAGAAGCACCATGTCGCCAGGGCGCTGAGCATGTGCCAGATGGCGTGCGCTTGGATGAGCGAATCCGGTCGACACCATTCATGATCGGCGGTTCCGGTGAGCCATATTGCATAAGCCAGCAAGAAGGAAGCAATACCCGCCCAGAACCACGGGGTATAGGTCCGTTGTCCTGGTGGCGAGTTGGTGGCAAGCAGCCCGGGCAGCCAGAACAAGAAGACCCACCAGTATTCGCCGATGTTGTTGACCATGGTGATCGGCGTAATTCCGAACGCGGCGGCAACGACGAAGCCCAAGAAACCCGACGCCCAACGCATGGTCGGCGACCACCATCGATAGAGAGCTTCGGAGATGAGCCATATCGGTATCGACACCCGGAACAGCTCAAAGCCAATGCCCAGATCTGCGCCGATGAACCAGTAGCCAAGAGCGTAAGCAGTGACTACGGCGGTGTAGGTGATGAACAGCTTGCGGTCTCGCCACCGTCCCATTACGGACAGGTTCAGCAGCCACGGAATGGAAACGTACAGCACCATCGAGACGTTGTCGATCCAGGCACCGAAGAACGTGTGGGTGCCGTGCATGACCATCGACCCGGGTCCGAGGAACACGGCCGCCGCTGCATAGAGCAGCGAGATCGGGGTGTGCCCAATCATCCGGTTTGGCGTGGGCGCGGTGGAACGTCTTTCAATTCTGGCCGAGTTTGCCGGGCGTGAGGATCCGAAGGATTCTCCACGGAACCGAGCCCTCGAGGTTCCCGCAGGTCGACCAGTGATGGAGTCGCGGGCGAGAACCCAGAACATCAGCAAGCCAGCGACGACAAACCCCAGATTGCCGAGCGTGTTGACAGGTTCACGGAGGAAGCCGCCGTTAACCCGCTCGCACCACCGTGAGACTTCGCCAATCGCCTGCTCGTTCTCGGCGGGATCACCCCAACCGCCCTGGCCGACGAGAATCGCGCTGACGAAGAACAAGGCAAGGAATCCGAGCGTGATTAGAAGCGGTCGGTAGTGGCGATTCACGTGCCAACGCTACTCGCCGGTGCTGGCACAAACTAGGAACGTTACGCTCTGTCCGAACGCGAGGTGAGCATGGGTTTACAGGCAGACATAGGGATGGAGCCGATCACAGCGAATGTGGTGCAGCGCTTTATGCAACGCGTGGGTGCCACCCGCCTAGGAACTGCTGTGTTCTCGAAGGTCATGTCTCCACTGGATCGGATCCTGCACAAGGCCTCGTGGGGGCGGCTGACCGCCGGCAGGTCTTTTGGGGCGTTGTCAGTAGTCCTCCTGACTACGACCGGAGCGCGCACCGGTCTCGAGCGCACAACCCCGATCAACGCCATACCCATCGAAGGGGACCTGGCCCTGGTGGCCACCAACTATGGAAGCGGGACAACGCCGGGGTGGGCGCACAACTTGCTAGGCAATCCGGGGGCATTAATCACCTACGAGAACCAGATCTACGATGTTGTTGCCCGAGCGGTCACCGATAATGAATATGAGGCCGTGTTCTCCGCGGCGATCCGGATCTATCCCGGGTACGCCAACTATCGGCGCAATGCCACCAACGAGATTCACGTGTTTGTACTCGGCGGGAGAATGAAAAGATGAACGAGACGATTGCGGTAACCGGCACGGGGTCTGCGGCAGGGCCGCCCGATATCGCCATGGTCAACATCGGTGTGGAAGTCCTGGCAAGATCGGTTGCAGAGGCGAGGGCTGCCGCCGCGGCCGATATCGGTGCCGTTCTCGAGTCGCTGCGAGGGAGCGGGCTGACCGACCGTGAATTGACGACTGCGTCATACTCGATCAATCCCGAGTATGACCACCGCGACGGTCGGCGGCTCCGTGGCTATCGGGTTTCCAACATGATCGAGGCACAGGTCAGGGACCTCGACGACCTTGGTGCGATCATCGATGCCGCAGCACAAGCGGGCTCCGACAACACCATTGTCAACGGGCTGCGCTTTGTGCATGAGGACGATGCCGATCTTGCTGCAACTGCTCGCGCTGCCGCTTGGGAAGATGCCCGGGCAAAGGCGACCCAGCTCGCTGATTTGGCGGGTGTCGGTCTCGGTCCTGTGGTGTCAATGAGTGAACAAGGCCGCGGTGGTATGCCTCCGATGCGAGCCATGGCACGAGAAGAAGCAATGGCCACGTCGATCGAGGCAGGCGAGTTGGGCGTTTCTGTCACCGTCTATGTCGAATTTGGCATCGGTCCGAAGTGGACGAGCGGGTAGCCGACTAGAGGTTCAGCGCTCTCGTTAGGAAAGCGGCCATCTCGCCGCGGGTTACCCGTGAGTGTGGGCAGTAGCGGTTGTTGGTTGGCGGGTTGCAGCCTTTGGTGATGCCGGCGGCCGAGAGTCGTTCTATGTCGGCTTCGAAGATGGAGTCGTTGTCGTCGGTGAAGTTGGTTCCGTTGGTGGCGGTGAGGTTGAGGGCGCGGACCAGCATTGCTGCCATTTCGCCTCGGGTGAGGTTGGCGTCTGGGCAGTAGCGATTGTTGGTTGGTGGGTTGCAGCCATTCGTCACGCCAGCCGCAGCGAGTGCTTCGATATCGGCTTCGAAGAGGGAGTTGTCGTCGTCCCAAAACAATCCTTCCCCCGTCGCACCGGGAGCGTCATAGCTTGTTGCGTTGAAGAAGATCTCAGTGACCCAGGTGCCGTTGGAGCCGATGTATGTGCCGAGGGAAACGAATCTCCAGTTGGAACTCAGGATGTTGTTGCGGTGCCCGGTCGAGTTCATAAACATGTCGTGGATGGTTGCGCAGCTCGACAAATTGGGGTT
>JASJHC010000211.1:0-5399 GCA_033791245.1 Acidimicrobiia bacterium
CCAACCCAAACGGGTGGCAGGCACTGCATAGAGCCAACCGGCCGGCAACCTCAACGCTACGGGAAACCCCCGCAACATGCCCACATCATCAATCAGGCACTGATGAGTGCGGGGTGTCGACTACTGGCTGTAGTGGGTCACGACCACGGTTTGCTGCCGTGTTGCGACTGCGTTCGTTGCCCGGAGACATCTCGGCTGCGGGGATACCGAAGGATCAACCACCCAACCAGAACCGCAAGGAGGGTGGCGACGCTAAGCACTATCACTGCGATGACGAGGTATCCAGAGTCGTGGTAGGTGACGTCGTTGGTCTCCTTGGATTGAACCTGGTCCCAGGTGACGGCATAGCGGCATGTGGCGGTTCTCGCGACCACGTTGACTGAAGGTCCCCCGACGAAGTTGTGATCTGATGATCCGACGACGCCGATGAAGGCGGCTTCTCCGACGAATCGCACCCCTACGCCAACGGAGCTTGCCCCGAGTGCTTTGCGAACAGCCATTTCGCGACGTCTTTCGGCTACTGATGCTGTTGCCAGGGCACTGACGACGACGGCACCAACCAGCGACCCGATCGCAAGGAGACCGGCTGTGAGCGCTCGTACTTCGTCTACGACCGTGTTACCCAACGTCAGGTCGGCCAGATCAAACTCGAGCGTGAATCGACCGAAGTCGTTGGGCCTCATACTTGCGACGAAGCGTTCTGCGACGCCGGCAACAGCCAACGGTTCGGCAACTGCATATGCGATGTCTACTTGATCGCTGCCGCGTTGGAGTGAACCGGCAGGAACAATGATGCCCAGCAACAGCGCCGGGTCGCCTGGAGCCATGTTCGCAATGCCCATGATTAGGTGGGTACGACCATCGATTTGGATTGTGGCTGTGCCGTCGACCCTCGCGACCCCAAGGGTTGCCGCGGCAACTGAGCCAACGATGACGACGGCGTCTGCCCGGGCGTAGTGGCCCTGGTCAAACAGTCGCCCGCTCAACAATTGCAGACCGGTTGCGGCTTCGATGTCGCCCTCGACTCCCCATACCGTGACTTGCTGGGGAGGCTCCAGAGTGTCGCCCCGAACTGCGACCTCAGCCACACTCCTTGTTGCCGTTGCCGTTGCCGTGGCCATGACCCCGGGGGCCAGTCTCCCGGTTTGGACCTCATCACCGGTCATGGGTCGCACTGTCTCGTTGGAAGGCCAGACCGATATATGGGCGGAGGATACGGGACGACGCTATCGGAGGCTCTTTGGCATCAAGCTTCGTTCAGGATCTCGCACCAATAATCGTCGCACACCAAGAGGGCCCCTCGGGGGGACACGGGACCGCGAGGCGACAGTTCGCTTCATCTGGACACGTACCTCATGTCAGGCCAGATGGTCCGGCGTGGAAGGAGACCTACCATGAAGCGATTACTAATTCTCGTTGCAGTATCTGTGCTTCTGACCAGTCTGGCGCCACCAGCGTTCGGCGCCCTGGATGATCTTGATGCTGGGGGTGGTGCTCAAGTGGCTTCGATAGCTAGCGATGAGCTGCCAGATGTGGACCCGGTGAAGCTGGGTGATGATCTGAGTGAGGCCGCGCTTGAGGATCTGGCGACCATGGCCGAACAGGATGGGATTTCGCTAGATATGGCGATCGAGCGATACGCCTGGCACGAGCACTTTTCGATGCTGGTTGCGTCGATCCGGGAGGCTCATCCTGCAGAGTTCGCCGGCGCAAGGATCGAGAGTGACGGTGATCCTTGGATCGCGTTTCGCTCTGGTGTCCCAGCCTCGGCGGTGAAAGAGATCGTGGCGGCTAGCGGCCTGGTGTTTGGGACACGAACGTTGGAGATCGAGGTTATCGAAGATCGTGGCTTCACCGAGGCAGAACTCGACAAACGGCTTGTCACTGCGCACTACGCAGCATTGGACCAAAGCGAGTTTGTGGCAAACGCCTCGTCCGGATACGACATCGTGACCGGCGAGGTCACCGTAGAGATCGAGCCGGTCGCCGCTGTAGCCGATCCAGCGGACCGAGCGGCTCTTGTCGAGACTGTGATCAGCACCGACCGAAGGGCGTTTGAAGACGTCACCGTTCGTGTCGTCGATGAGGTCCGCGGGGGCGATGCCTCGATCTACGGTGGCAGCGCACTTACTAGTTGCACATCTGGCTTCGCGGCTATCAAGAACAGTACGCGTGGCATGCTGACAGCTGGGCACTGCCCCAACACCCAAGCGGACGGTGATGTCGATTTGATTCACCACATCTCCTACCAGGGTGAGTGGGGCGACTTCCAGTTGGCGTGGCCCGACCCGAGTAGCACCTGGGTGTCCGACAATTTCTATGCAGGGTCGTTCGAGAACGACAACCGTGATCTCGCCGGTATTGGTACGCCCGTCGACGGTCAGCGGCTGTGCTGGAATGGCAAGTCGACTGGCAAGAAATGTGACGATGTCTACGAGCTCAACCACTGCTCGTGGGAGAAATGCCACCTGACACTCATGGAGCACCACTACAACGTGGGCGGCGATTCGGGTGGTCCATACTTCTACAGCAACACCGGATATGGCATCACCAGTGGATGGAAGTTTTGGGGCTGGCATAATCGGGATTCGTTCAGCCCGGTCATCTACGTCGACGATGCAATCGGTGCCTGGATCGCCACCTCCTAGCCGTGCGTGACAACATCTGCAGATAGGATTGCCGACATGAAGAGATGGTTCCTTTCAAGTCTGATGGCGGTCGTCCTGGGCGCATGCGCCTGCAACGCAGCGGGATGTGGCAATGACCTCCGATTCGACGCCGCATCACTGAGGGAGTGGATCGGATCGAAGGCCTTTGTCGTAGAGGTTTGCGCCGATGGCAGATGTGAGTCCCGCAGGGTGTCTGCTTCCTCGACGACTCGTTGGTTTGGATTCCCCCTGAACGAGGACGTCTCAGGCGAAGTCAAAGTGGAAGTCACCATCACCGCTGGCTCGGACGAAAAGCAAGCCTCGGGGATAGTTGAACTCGACGGCTACCAACCCAACGGCCGGTTCTGTACACCAACATGTTCAGGCGCTGACCTGACAATCGAAGGAGACTCCGTACAAAACGCTGAACCCGGCCTGATCGCACCACGCGACTGAACCGGCAGGACGACCGATCGCCTACGTGCGGTTGCGGTGCGCTCAACCGACCGCGTTTGATGGGTCCTCGCCTCGTGACGAGGGCTCATCGCTGCCTCGTTTCAAAACCGGTGGTTTGCGACACAGCGGCTTCTGGTCGGCCGGTCGGGACCGAAACTGTGTGTCAAAACCCGCGTCCGAAATAGAAGTCCAAGCGAGCTCCCAGCCGTGTGGCGCTGGTGAACTCAGCTGTCATAAGCAGCAGCACCCGATCAGACAAGTACGTGATGGCCAAGTGCTCGCTTCGCAACCGGATTCACTCTACGGCTCGGTACAGGTTCTCAGTCGGCGGGTCGAGGTGGCGGAAGTCAAGATGGCAGCCCCCACCGGGCGGCGGTGGCGAGGCCTTCTTGGCGACCGCTCACGCCCACTTGATTCCAGATTGTCCTTAGTTTGCGGCGGGCATGCCGCTCGGAGCATCCCATCCCGGCTGCGACATCCGCAACGGTCGCCCCCTGCAACAGCTGCTCCAGCACGGCGAGCTCATCGAGCCCGATGCTGGCTGGGGGAATGTCTAGGCGGGATACCAGTCTGGGGGTGATGCGGTAGGGCACCGGGTAGTAGCCCGCCGCCACACACTGAATTACGGGCCAAAGATCCTCTCGAAGCCGATCCGCCGCGATCAGCGCAGCCGCACCTAGGCGGGCCGCAAGGCGTAACTCTGCTTCCTCTGCTCGTTCTGCGATCACGATCAACCGTAGCCTGTCGTCGAACTTGCCTCGGATCAGCTCCGCCCATGCGATGACGTGAATCCGTTGAGTACCCGACGGCGCCCGAGAGGATGTGTACACACGAGCTTCTGCCCGCTCGAGGTCATCAACGAGAGGGTGTTGCTGGGCAACGAGCGCGGACACTGACAGCTCGCATGGAGCGTTTCGATCCAACGACAGCCTGATTGTGTGTGCGACGAGATACCTCCTGTGAGAATCATGAACGTCTTATTCGTGTCCATTCGCTCAAGAATGTCGCCGATGTTTGGCCGTACCCGGACACAATCTCAAGAGGAAGGGGTTTCCTGTCGTGAGCAACTGTACGAATCCATCGAGCAAAGGACAGATTGGAAATGAATCATCGACGAATGACTGGCCTGGGTGTGGCGCTTGCCATGTTCATAGTGATGGCGGCACCTGTCTCTGTGTCAGCTTCCGAGAACGAACGCACGCCGGCAGCAGAGCCAACCGCGGCGCTGTTTGAGGGCGCCATCATTGATATGAGTACTGACTGGGAGGGCGCTGGTGCGTGCCTGGTCTGGCCCGAAGCCGTCGACACACCGGAGTGTTTCCGTACGGAGGCCGAGATGGATAAGCGCATAGCTGAACTCGAGCGTCAGCTAGCGCAAGCAGATACCGACTCACGGCAGACCGTTGGTTCCGCAACGATGGGTGTTACGAACTGCTCTAGCTCGGTGCGTCTCTATGACGGCACGTCCTACACCGGGTCAGCCCTCTATCTCCGAGGCCGACAGGTGTGGTACAACCTCGTTGACTCGAACTTCAACCAGAAAACGTCGTCGTTCAAGATCGGCGCGTGTTCTGCCTACTTCACGGATCTCGCCGGCGGTACCGGAGATTGGTATCCGACAAGCCAGACTCAGGCGTACGATGTGGCTACGTCGATGACCAGTAGATGGAATAACGATGTGTCGTCGGTGTGGATCACATGACATTTCGCCCTGAGGGGGGACGTGGCGGGCTACGACAGCTCTCGCAGGGAATATAGTCAGGAAGAGGATCGGTTCTTCGACGATCTTCACGCTGCGACTTTCAGACAGGTGGTTGCGTATTGCAGACGGCGGGCGGCGAACGTCGAGGATGCCGATGATGCTGTGGCCGAAGTCTATGTTGTTGCGTGGCGTAGACTTCGTGAGGTGCGCCAGGCCGACGTACCTATAGCTTGGCTGTATGGTGTCGCCCGCCGTGTCCTTGCTAACCAGCACCGTTCGCGTTCTCGTAGACTCCGGTTGATCGAACGCCTAACCCTCGATTGGCGACGGAAACGCAGTGTGAATCCTGCCGATCTTGTTGCCTCCTATGAGGGTGCCGACACGATCCTGCACGCACTAGCGCAGCTCCCCCCTATAGATCAGGAACTGATACGGCTGTCAGCCTTTGAGGGGCTCGCCAACACCGAGATCGGAATTGTCCTCGATCTTCGACCAGACAGGGTGCCAGATCGCCGCTATTCGGCACGTAAACGCCTCGAGCGGCAACTGAATCTCATAGAAACGGACGATGTGGCCGGCGAAGCGGACACATC
>JASJHC010000212.1:0-3230 GCA_033791245.1 Acidimicrobiia bacterium
TGATACCCAGCGCGACGCTGCGGTATCGGGTAGTCCGATCGATCGGTCTGACGCTCGAGAAACAGCGAGTGATGTCGCTCGGTTCGAACGCCACATCGACCAGCTCCGAAGGAAGCGAACCAAACTTGTGGCAAAACAGCAGAAGCTTCTCGAGAAGTTCGCTGACTAGTTACAACGAGCACCCGACATTTCTGCACAAGTTTCGGTTTTGACTGCCCTACGCCAATCTAGAATTAGCACTACCCAAGAGGATTCGAGCCGGGTAATATATGCGCACTATGCGTAGTCGATCTAATACATTCCGTGGTTTGTCACAAAACGAGAAGGGCGCAGCCCTCGTCGAGTTTGCGATGGTCGCAAGTGTTCTTCTGATGATTGTCTTTGGCATCGTCGAGTTTGGGCTTGCTTTCCGTGACAGGCTGACGATGGCCAACTCGACCCAGGGTGCATCTCGCATCGCGGCGGCACTCGGCAATGACGCAGCCTCTGATTACGAAACCCTTCTTGGTCTCGCCCAGTCTCTCCAAACGTTGCCGGCCTCCGGCATCGGTATCGTCAAGTCGGTCGACATCTATGAAGCCGATGGCAACGGTGACCCCCCGGCGAGTGGGTGTCCTGGCCCTAAGTGCAACCACTACGTGTACGCGCCGGGTCACACCCTCACCTGTGACTGGGACCCGTGCCCCAATCCCGATCCAAGCGAATTCGAAGCATACGGCGGAACCTGGATACCGGGTTTGCCGCCGACAGCCGGCGGTCGGGACGATGCCCTTCCTGGCTTGGCGGTGCTTGGTCTGCGTGTCGAGTTTGCTCACAGCTGGATAACGACCGGCTTGCTGCCGCTACCCAACGTCAACTGCGATGGCACGCCTGGCGCCAACTGTTGGTACGACACCGCGATTCAACGCCTCGAACCCCAGGTATTTGAATAATGAGGTTCTTGATGGGGGACAAGACCCGCGCCAAGCTAAAAGACGAGGGGGGGACCACTCTTGTCCTGGTGGCATCCTTGATGGTTGTGATGATTGGGATGGTCGGCTTTTCCGCCGACCTTGGCTGGCTCTACTACCAGCAGACCAACGCCCGCAAGGCAGCTGAGTCTGCAGCGCTGGCTGGCGTGGTCAATATGCCAAATCTTGGGTCGTGGGGATCCGGCCAACCGGCCTACGACACCGCTATCGACGTTGCGGCGGCTGCCGGTTACACGAGTGGTGTTACTCCGACACTGATCGCCGGCAAGGACTACCAACTACAAGTCTTTGTCGACACCACCACACCAACCTTCTTTATGCGCTTGTTTGGTATCAGTACTGTGGCTATCCAGGAGAATGCCATCGCGGAGGCTCTTCCACCGTTGCGTCTGGGGAGCGATGAGTCGAACCTTGGCAATGATCCGACGCGCGGGATATGGAAGGGCTTCTGGCTTGCGGTCAACGGCAACGCCATGGCTAAGGGACAAGGGGACCCGTTCACGACGTTGTGCACCGGTCCCGGCTCAGACAACAGCTGCCCCGCCAACCAGGACGCCGCGCCGTTCAACCCCGACTACCGCCGTCCCGCCTACTACGTTGCTTTTGATGTGCCAGCGTCGGGCAACGTGTCGTTCCAGATCTACGACGGACAGGTAAACGGCGGGGGCAACGCCGATGATCGCAATGATGACGACCCAACCAATTTCGCTAGCAATTCGAACAGCGATGTAATGGACGTCACGTTCCGGGTGTTCCAGCCGGACGCAACGCCAGCCGATCCTAGCGATAACAACACCCCGGTCGCAGGCTGCGTAAAGACCTATCACAACGAGCTCGATCCTGGTGGTGGCTGGGACTCGGGTCTCGAGGACACATGGGACACTGTCTGTACCGCTGCAGCCAATGCTGGCATCTATGTGATGTCGGTCGATGTCCGGGGGTTCAGCGGAGACCTCAATGGCTATGCGGTGAGGGCACTTGTTGGTGGCAGCGCAAGCAACAGCGTTGCGGTGTACGGGCTTGGTGCCATGTCTATCTGGAACACCGGAGGCGGCTGGCAGCCTGGTGGCAATGTCGCAGACTTTGACCTGATGGAAGTAACGCCAGCCTATGCCGGTGAGCAGATCATCGTCGGGCTGTGGGATGTCGGTGACCTCAACGAAGCGGGTGCC
Organism: Acidimicrobiia bacterium; assembly: GCA_033791245.1. Lineage (GTDB taxonomy): Bacteria > Actinomycetota > Acidimicrobiia > Spongiisociales > UBA5794 > JAAETI01. The sequence continues at coordinate 2,144 of JASJHC010000212.1, forward strand.
CTTGAGTTCCGCGGTTCGGTTTCGGCTTATGAGTGCGAGTACCGTGTGCTCGACGAGTCTGGCAATCAACTGGTTGCCTGGCGGAACGATGATGGCGACTCGTTTGCAGCGCAGTGCCGATTGGCGATCGGTGTCCAAGAGCACAACAACCAGTGGATCGAGGTGCGTTTCAATGTGCCTGACAGTCACACCTGCGTAGGCAGCGCCTGCTGGACCTCGGTGTTCTACGACTTCGCTGGCGGTGCCCATGACCGCACCACGTGGACGGCAAAGGTCAATGGTCAGCCGGTCCACTTACTCCCCTCCGGCTAGGTCGCCCGCTCCCCGCACTCGATGCCTCGTGGACTAGTCACTTCGAGGACCTGTATTTTCCGCAACAGTTTCGTCTCGTGTGTCCGATATAAACATGTAGTAAGCACTATCCAACCGGGTTTTGGTCGGATATGCTAGACCACAATACGTAGTTGACCGAACACGAAGAGTGATGTTCCATGTTTGCATTCGCAAAAGCAAGACGGGCCGCCAAGCGGCACAACGAGCGCGGTGCAGTACTCGTCGAGATGGCGTTCATGCTGCCCGTTCTGATACTTCTCATCTTTGGCGCCCTCGAATATGGCCTGATGTTCAAAGAGCGTCTCACCATTGCCTCGGCCGCCAGCTCCGCGGGCCGAACCGGAGCGACCATGGGGATAGTCGACGAGGCAGATTTCGCGATTCTCTCGGCGCTGGAAGCCGGTCTCTATGACCATGTGGATGCTTCGGTCGTTGTCTCCGTCGACATATTCAAGGCTGATCCTGTTACTGGGGCTAAGACAACAACCCTCAACACCTACGTATACAACACGACCGACCCAACCTGTAAGTGGGTTCCATGTCCTGATCCCGGCCACGGCAGCTACGTAGCACCAACCGTGTGGCCGCCATCGAGCCGAGACACCATTCTCGATGCGGATGGGCTTGATGTGCTCGGGGTCGAGATCAAGTACCACCACACACCGATTACGAATATTCTGACCTCGTTGGATCGCGACTTCACCGAACGTGCGCTAGTACGACTCGAGCCTGACGTCTTCGGAGGGACTCCGTA
>JASJHC010000213.1:0-8532 GCA_033791245.1 Acidimicrobiia bacterium
GATGCCGAGAGCGGCGATCAGCGCGGTGACTGTGGTTCCGATGTTGGCGCCGAGGGTGATCGGATAGGCGTTGCGCACCAACAGGATCCCTGAGGCCACCAGTGGAATCAGTATCGAAGTGGTGATGCTCGATGACTGGACGGCAACGGTGACCAGCATGCCGACCACAATCCCGACCAGCCCGCTCTTGGCGAGCGCAGCATTCAGCGAGCGCTCAATCCTGTCGGCAACCAGGACTCTCATGTTCTTGGTGATGAAGGTGAGAGTCAGGAAGATCAGTCCGATGCCGACGATCAGGAAGATCACGGCGGCGACCTTTTCGTTGCTTATCCAGTCGAACAGCCCTTCGACGATTCCGGCACCCCATTTCACGGCCCCCTTGATCGGGCTGTTGAACTTGCCACCACCGATGTCGCCGGCGACAGCTTCGGTGATCGATCGTGCCATGTTCGAGAGCACGTGGGTGAAGACCTCGAGCGGCAGTAGAACCGCTACGGCCATCAGGTTGAAGAAATCGTGCATGGTGGCGGCGGTAAACGCCCGTCGGAATTCTTCCGACTGACGCAGGTGAGCCAGCGACACGATGGTGTTGGTGACCGTGGTGCCGATGTTGGCGCCCATGATCATGGGGACCGCGTGCTCGACGGAGACAACACCGGTGCCGACCAGCCCGACAATGGTTGCGGTCGTTACGGAAGACGACTGGACAAGGACGGTCGCCAGCACACCTACCAAGAGACCGGCCACCGGGTTTGATACACCCTGGAACAGCGTGTCGGTGAAGTCCTCCCCCAGACCGTTGATGCCGCCTTCGAGAAGTTTGACGCCGATCAGGAATAGGTAGAGAAGACCGATGACGAGGATCCCGCGGACGGGGCCCGGCATCGAAGCTCGGCGTTGTTGGGCAACCACCGGTTCCTGGGAATCCACTACTGCTCCTCCAGCAATCGATGGCTAGATATTTGCCGGTGGCGGGTGTATGCGCAAACTGGAATTGTGGCAGACTCAACCCAACCATCCGAGGGAGAATCGTGCCTCATCGCAGCATCATCGAACCGTTCAGAATCAAGAGCGTCCAAGCCATAGACATGCCAACCGTTGAGGAGCGAGAGGATGCTCTGCAAGGAGCCGGATACAACTTATTCGGCCTGCATGCGGATCAGGTAATCATCGACCTGTTGACCGATTCGGGAACCGGTGCGATGTCAGCTCACCAGTGGGCGGGGATGATGATGGGCGACGAGTCGTATGCCGGCGGTCGCTCGTTCTTCAAGTTTGAGACTGCGGTCAAGGAGATCACCGGCTACAGCGAGGTGATCCCTACCCATCAGGGGCGTGCCGCCGAGCGGATCCTGTTTGCGAACGCTGTCAAAGAAGGCGACGTTGTTCCCTCCAACACCCACTTTGATACGACTCGGGCCAATGTCGAGTACCAGGGTGCGGAAGCCCGTGACATCGTTATCGCAGAAGGACGGGATCCGGCGATTGTTCTGCCTTTCAAGGGAAACCTGGATATCGAGGCGTTGCGGGCCACAATCGCCGAGGTTGGGGTAGAGAGAATTCCGATGGTGATGGTCACCGTTACCAACAACTCCGGTGGGGGCCAGCCGGTTTCCTTGGCGAACCTGCGTCAGGTGCGGGCGGTGTGTGACGAGTTCGGGTTACCTCTGATCCTTGACGCCTGTCGTTTCGCCGAGAACGCCTGGTTTATCAAGCTGCGCGAAGAGGGCTACGCCGACCAGACCCCCCGTGAGATTGCGCTCGAGATGTTCTCCATCGCCGATGGCTGCACCATGTCAGCGAAGAAGGATGGCCTCGCCAACATCGGAGGTTTTCTTGCGCTGAACGATGGCGAATTGGCGGCACGGTGCCGCAATCTGTTGATCCTTACCGAGGGTTTCCCGACATATGGCGGTCTGGCCGGATATGACCTGGAGGCCATTGCGATTGGTCTCAACGAAGTCCTCGACGAGAACTATCTCCGCTACCGGATTCGCTCAACCGAGTACCTGGCGGAGAAGGTCTATGCGGCGGGGGTACCGATCGTGCGTCCCGCCGGAGGACATGCGGTCTACCTCGACGCCAAGGCCTTGCTTCCGCATATTCCGCAAGAGCAGTACCCGGCTCAAGCATTGGCGGTTGAGTTGTACCGCAATGGCGGAGTACGCGGCGTCGAGATCGGCTCAGTGATGTTTGGGAAGCCGCAACCCGATGGCTCCGAGAGTGCGGCAGCGATGGAGTTGGTGCGGTTGGCGATACCGCGCCGCACCTACACCCAGAGTCATGTCGATTACGTTGCAGAGGTAGTTATCGATGTTGCCACCGGGGCGAGTGACATCGGTGGTTATCGAATAGTCGAACAGGCACCGTGGCTTCGTCACTTCACCGCCAGGTTCGAACCCGTTTGATCGACCTACCAAGTCAGTTCGGAGCAGCCCCGATGTGAGGTCGGCTCCACTTGCAGGGTCGCATGGGCCACACCATGTTCCTTGAGCATGACTCGGGCCTGGTCGAGCACTGGGTGGGGGTCGGCCTCTTCTTCGATCACGAGGTGGACCGTCCCTACATCCATGGCCGAGGTCAGTGTCCAGACATGAAGGTCGTGAACGTCGACAACGCCGGCGATTTCCTCGAGGGACTCCGCAAGGGCCCCGAGGTCGAGATGGGGTGGGGCTGCCTGGAGGAGGATTCGTGTCGCGCTGCTACCAAGACGCCATGCTCTCGGCAGAATGAACAGGCCAATGGCCGCACCGACAATAGGGTCGACGATTGTCCAGCCCGTGAGCGAAATAACGATGGCGGCGACGATGACACCGACGGATCCAATGAGATCAGCCAGCACCTCGAGGTAGGCGCCATTGACGTTGAGCGATTCCTCGGCTCCGGTCCGGAGGAGACGCCACGAGACGATGTTGACGATGAGGCCAACGACAGCCACAGCCAGCATTGGTCCAGTTAGGACTTCGGGCGGTTCGGCGAGTCGGTTGATCCCCTCGTACAAGACGTATCCACCAACGAGAAACAACAGGGTGGCGTTGGCAAGAGCAGCCAGAATCTCACCCCGGTACAGCCCATAGGTGTGGCCGCCGCGCCGTGTCGCCTTCTCCGCGGCCATGATTGCTGCGAGCGCCATGCCAAGACCAAGCGCAGCCGTCGCCATGTGGCCCCAATCGCACAAGAGCGCAAGCGACCCGGTCCACCAACCAGCCAGGAACTCGAGGACCATCACGATGCTGACAAGCGTGAAGGCAACGGTCAGTGGACGTCGGTGGCTCGGACGCCCATGGTCGTGACTCATGGCTGTTCCCGGTGCCCGTGCAGGTAGTGCTCTACCGCCACGTCAAGCAGCAGCCGCACATGGACGTCCGCAATCCTGTAGTGAATCTCGCGGCCGTGGCGGGTCGTTCGGACCAGTTCTGCCATGCGCAACTGCCGCAGTTGGTGGCTGGTGGCGGACTCTGAAGCTCCGATCATTTCCGCTATCTCGCCGACCCGCAGTTCACCATGCTCGATGAGCGCATAGACAATCTGGATCCGGCCCGGATCTGACAGCAGCTTGAATCTCGAGGCGAGGTTTGCGGCGTCGTCGCCACTAAGCGACTTGCTAGGTGTAGTTTCCATCGCCGACAGTATATATGAAGAACTGTTCAGATATTCATATATCGGCCAAGCACTAGTCACCGACCTCAGTTTTTCAGCGTTTCTGACCTTCAACCGACTCAAGGACCCGCCCAGATCGGCCGATCATTTCTGTGATCGGGAAGGACCTGTTGACCTCGTCTCGCATAGTCGCAATGTTGGCGCTGGCATTGATGCTGGCTCTTTCCGCCTGTGCGCAAGGAGTCAACGCTCCGGCAGCCGCACCGGAGGCCTACCAGTTCCCCGTCGAGCTCGTCGCCGCCGGGCAATTAGCCGTCACCACAACGACCGCCGCGCCTCGGCTCAGCGAAGAGCCTGCTGCAGTAACGCCACCTCCGCCCCGGGCGGCCATCGAGGCCCTAGCCGCAGGTGATCGTCCCCTTCCATTGCCTGGTTCAGATCTGGTGCCGGGAGTCGAACCGCTTGAGCCCTCGGTAGTCACCAGCGGAGGACAACGCCGGCTGCTCAAAGACGTTTCCGTTTCGGTGTCGTATGACCTTGAGTCGGGGTTGGTTGTAGATCCTGCTGGCTGGTGGGTCGTCAACTATCCGCTCGATCGTATTGAAGGTACCGAAGGCAGAACCCGCGATGAGGTGGCGACGACCCTATTCGGACGTCCGACGGCTGAGCTGACCAACTACTACTTCTACACCGAGCCGGAGGGCGGCAACATCGCAGCCGAGCCAGCCCCAGCTACCGGACCAGCCCCGGTCACGGTCACGCCTGGTCCAGACCTCGTTGTCAACAACCGGAACGCGGCCGCTTCTGACGACAACGACGGCTCCGCTGCTCGCCCGCTTCTCACGATCTCTGCAGCCGTAGACCGTGCGGTCCCAGGTTCGGTCATCCACGTGTACCCAGGAACCTATCGAGAGTCAGTCGTTATCGATCGTGATGGCACGGAGGAACAACCGATCCTCATCGAGGGAATCAGAGGTGCCTCCGGAGCAATGCCTGTGATCACAGGGAACGACCATTTCCCGGCAGGTGCGTGGACCGAGGTTGAAGGACTCAACGGTATCTACCAGGCAGCCGCGTTCACCGATCTTGGTGGGACGGTGTCAGTGGATGGAGATGAACTGGTCGCCAGGTCGGCTCCGTGGGACCTCGAATCGGGTGAGTATGTCGTGACCAGCGGCTCAGACGCCTTTACCGATCCGCGGTTCGACGGTGCGGTGAAGGCCAAAGAAGGTTCACTGCACACATTCGGTTCGAGCCAGTACATCTGGGAGACCGTGCGCGCTGACGGCGGCGGGTTCGTGGACCTTGGCTCGGAGTTTGGCGACGATTTCGCCGGAGGCGTCTATTGGGGTTCTGCCTGGGTATATGTCGAACGACCACCGACCGCGGAGACCTACAGCTGGTATGGCAACCATGAGTTCGACGTACAGGTGTCTGGACCATTCCGCGCCGGTGGTATCAGCGGTGTCGAGCTATCCGAGCAGCCATACGAGTATCGCGTCTGGCTAGATGGCGAACTGCTCGACGGTCACGTATTTGCCACCAGCAGCAATGCTGAATCAGAGCTACCTCATCCAGAGATAGGGCTGGGTGATTTCGGCGAGACATGGCACGGTGTTGTTATGAGAGACGGTTGGCACCATCTGGTGTTCCAATGGGACACCACCTCGGCTCCCAACGCCGAACGTGCCGCGCCTGTCTTCCGGTTCGGGATACCCGACATAGTCGACAAGGTGATCACTGTCGCTGGTGAGCCGTCCAACAAGCGAAGAGCGCCGAGCGGTCCAGCTGAGAATTACGTTTCGGAGTACATGGTTCTCGGGCCGGTACCAGCCGAATACGATCCCGCAGTGTTTGTCAGATTGGCTGATGATGGCGATCCCAACGAGGCCGCAGTGGAGCTCTCCGCCCGGTCGGGATCGGTTGTTTCGATCCTCGGCGACTTCGTCGAGTTGCATGGATTCGAGATCGCAGGTGGTGCCCAGACCCAGGACGAGTCCTTGGTCACTGTTGGGCTGCGGGCAGAAGACCCGACCGACGACATCTATGTTCACGGTGTCGTAGTTGAAGGCAACTTCATCAGCGGAAGCGATTTTGGCGGCATCGACGCAGCGGTTTCCGGTGACCAAGGGGTGGCACCGATAGTCATCCGAAACAATTGGGTCGTCGACGCGGGTGCCGTGGGAATCGCCGCAGATGGCCACAGTGATCGTCTCACCGCGGCGACACTCAATGATTGGGCGCCTGGCCGCACGCGAGTGATGGTCGAATTCAACACGGTTGTCAACGCGGGTTGGGCTGGCTACTCGCCGGCCAGTGATGTCTCAGGGATCCTCTTCGAACGGATGACGGGCAGCACCATTCGCTACAACACGATTCTGGGGGGCGGTCCTGGGATCACACTACGTGGCGAGAACTACGGTATTCGAGTTGATGGCAATCGGGTTGATGACACCTGGGCGTGGGGGATCGGCGTCGAGGGGAATCCTGGTCCCAATCTGGTGGCCAACAACGTCGTGACCGGTCTCCGTCTTGGACCACAGTGGATGAAGGCACATCTTCTGACGTGGGATTCCGATCAGACGTGGATCATCAACAACACCACCGACGGTGAATGGAACGCCAACACCGGCTGGTACGGGGATGTCGGTTCGTGGGGTGCCGCCGGCCCGGAGAACTTTGATCGTCTTGAGTTCAACACCTGGGAGCTGACCGTCTTCCGGCGGACCTTCATCAACAACCTCTTTTTGGGGAGCTTCCTCGGTGGCGTCGAGGACTACGAAGGCAACTGGGGAGACAAGGACACCTTCGGTAACAACTACCGCGAGGTTCCTAGCCCCGATCCTTTCGACTTCCTCGAAGACGGCGCCGAGAGGGCAAACGTGCAGTATGCGATTGTCGACCGTCCCGGCGGCGACTACCGGCTAAACCCGTCTTCGGACCTAGCCACTGCGGGAGCCGTCAACGTGACCAGCGAGATGGCCAGGCTCGATTTCTATGGGCTAGCGCGATACCTCGACGAGGTGACCACCGTCGGGGCCTTCCGGATCGAGCCAGAGGTCGGGGGCGGCACCTCGGTCATAGAAGTACTGATGACCGATGGCACCCTCCTACGTATCGAGGGATAGCCAGGGCACCTAGTTGAAGCCTCTGCTGTCCTGCTTTAGTGCCGTGTCGACAGACAGTGCCGATGCCACAACCAGCGAACGTAGTGGCTCTTGGACAGGTCGATGTATCTGCAGCACATAATTGTCGGCCGTGGTGAACATGGTCTTGGCCAGGCCTTCCCATGTCTTGGTGATGCGGGCAACCTCGGTCCCGGAGGCGTCTTGGATGCTGAAGTTCCAAGCTCGCCAGTTCTCGGCGTTGATCGATCCGATAGATTGCCCGCCTGCTTGGAGATCGAAGTTGATCTTGCCGATCATGTTCTTCTGAACGATCGATCCAATAGCTCGGCCTGCCCCGTCTGCGATCTCGACTCGGGACTTCATGATCTTGGCAGGTCGGGTTATCGCCAACAGAACGTTCCCCGACATGTCGACAATCTGGAACTTGTGGGTCATGAACTGGTCGACGCTGCTCACAAAACGAAGGGCTTTCTTCAAGGTGCTTTGACCAATCTGGCGCACCGCGGCGATCTGGTTGCCGTTCTGGTCATAAACGGCGTACTCGCTGTTGACCTCGATGAGTTTTGCCTTCTGATTAACGACCAGAATCGGCTAGGTGAATATCGAGCCACCACCGGGCACGGCACCAGTCAGCCCGGCTTGTTCGCCGATCTGGCGTTGTACCTGAGCGGCTCCCTGGTCGCCGCTGGGGACGTGGGTTCCTTCGGTGGAGTCGACGGTTTCGGAGCCACCGTTCATGACACGATCGGTCCAGGTGGAGCCGTCCCAATAGCGTTTTTCGTATTTGCCGGAGGGGTCCGGGTACCAGTTTGGTGCAGGTTGTTCACTCATGGGATCGAGGGTACACCGCGACGCGCCTGTACCCACCTACCTCCACGGGCAGTGGGTACAGACAGGTTGCGGATTCATGTCACGGATCGGGGTGCATCAGTGTGTGATCCCGATTCGGCCGACGAGTCCTGGTGAGCATGTGAACATTTCTTCTCCTTGGTTGGTACTCGTCTCGGCTGTTTGCGGTTCCCATGTCTCGGGGGAGACAGGTTCACTTCTGGCGAAGTGCCGCAACGGCTTCGCTGACACGAGCAATCTGTTGTGCGCTGGCGTCTTCGACCCAGCGTGGATTGCGACCAATGGCTACGCCGTGGCGAGCCAGCACATTGCTGATTCGGGCGATAGGTGCTTGCACCGTCCCCCTCCTTCCTTGTCGTTTGTCGACACGTTGCCGACTGACGGGCCGCCAATCGATCGTTGCGGATCATTTGCTCCGCCCGCCCCTGGGCATACGCCTGGGGACGGCAGCGTCGCTACTCCCGCAATCGATGCGACTGACGGGCCGCCAACGTCGGAATCTGCAATCTGCAGCTACGGGCCGTGTATGTGGCAGGCCACAGATTCCGACGTGACGGTTTCCGTCGTGGAGCGGGGAGGGTTCGAACCTCCGGGAATCCCCCAAATTGGTGGGTCCGCCCCGGTGGTGCCGAAGGAGCGAGAATTGGAAAAGCCGCCCCTTAGGCGGCGCCTCGTGAACGATATGCGGGTAGACGACTAGAGGGTCGTCGCCCCGGTGTTCCGAGGAGCCAGGCTGATTGAAACAGCGCTGCCAGCGCCATCTCCACGAAGCCGTGGAGACGCAAGCATGAGGCCGTGTCCAGCCGTAAAGGTGAAGGTATTCATTTGCGTCTCCTCTCTACTCGGAACCGATAGTCAGACGCCGCAACTCCCCCAAAGGGGTGTCACGGCTTGTGGGAACAATGACACAGCGACAAGACACTGTCAAGGTCCTTTGTTGTTTTGTGACCCCTGT
>JASJHC010000214.1:0-7555 GCA_033791245.1 Acidimicrobiia bacterium
GTCTTCGAGGCCAGCGATCTTTGCAGGATTGTTGGTCAAGAGTCGAACGCTGGAGACCTTCAGGTCATGGAGAATCTGGCCTTCTACGCCGTAGTGACGGGCGTCGGCGGGTAACCCCAGGTCGAGATTGGCTTCAACAGTGTCTCGCCCCTCGTCCTGCAGACGGTAAGCACGAAGCTTCGACAACAGCCCAATCCCCCGACCCTCGTGCGATTCGTTGTAGGTGATGACGCCGGCACCCTCAGCAGCGATCATCGCCATCGAGGCCTTCAACTGCGGTCCACAATCGCATCTGCGGCTGCCGAGAACATCTCCGGTGAGACAACGCGAGTGGATCCGGGTCAGCACCCCGCTGCGACCGGCGACATCGCCGTATACAAGCGCTACATGCTCCGATCCATCGACAGACAGGCTGTACCCATATGCTTTGAACTCGCCATGATCGGTCGGAATCACGGTTTCCACTTCACGATCAACGAGGGCCTCGTTGCGCCAGCGGTAGGCGACCAGGTCCTTGATGGCGATCAGCGGAATGCCATGCTCTTGGGCAAACGCGTCCAGGGACTCGCCTCGAGCCATAGAACCATCGTCGCTGACAACCTCACACAGGACGCCAGCTGGGAAGAGGCCTGCGAGTCGTGCCAGGTCAACGGCCGCCTCGGTATGTCCAGGGCGGACCAGCACTCCTCCATGTTGGTAGCGAAGCGGAAAGATGTGTCCAGGGCGAGCCAGATCTCGCGGCCCGATTGTCGGGTCAACCATGGCATGGATGGTGGCGGCGCGGTCTCCTGCGGAGATTCCCGTCGTCGTCTCGCCGACTGCATCGACCGAAACCGTGAATGCCGTCTTGTGGGAGTCGGTGTTCTCCAACACCATCAGCGGCAATCCGAGTTCGTCAAGCCGCTCGCCGGTGGTGGGGAGACAGATAAGTCCGCTGGTGTGACGCACCATGAACCCGACCTGCTCGGCTGTCACCTTCTCGGCGGCGATGATCAGGTCGCCTTCGTTCTCTCGATCTTCGTCATCGATAACGAGGACGAACTGGCCTGCCGCAATCGCAGCCAATGCCTCTTCGATCGTTGCCTTCTTCACTAGCTCATCAGCCTTTCCACATACTTTGCAAGAACGTCCATTTCCAAATTCACTTTGTCTCCCGGCTGCCGTAGCCCGAGCACAGTCACTTCGAGGGTGTGCGGTATCAATACGATTTCAAACCATGGTTCGGCGCCAACTGCGGTAACGGTGAGGCTCACGCCGTCCACAGTGACCGAACCCTTCTCGACGATGTAACGGGCCAAATCCTTTGCCAAGGCAATCCGCATCCGAACCGCATCGCCTTCTGGCCCGATCGATACGACAGTGCCCACACCATCGACGTGGCCTTGGACAATGTGTCCGTCGAACCGTCCAGAAGCTGCCATAGGTCGCTCGAGATCGATCCGACTACCAGAGCTGAGCAGTCCCAGGTTCGACCTGTCCAACGATTCCTGCACTACGTCGACGGTCACCCGACTGCCGTCGACTGCAACGGCGGTGAGACATACTCCGTTTACTGCAACTGAATCACCGACGCACATCTCCTCGAGCAGCTCTCCACCCTGGATCTGGATCCGGCGCCCGGTTGTCGTGGCAGCGACATCAGCCACGGTGCCCACCTCAGCGACGATGCCTGTAAACATCAGCTTCCCACCCTTGCTTGTACTCGTATGTCTGATCCGATCCGGTCGACGCTTTCAATCAACAGCGGGACCGCTTCTGTAATCGTTTTGAACTCGCCGCCAAAGGCACCGATGCCTTGGCCCAACCCCAGCTTGGCTGCGAGGTGAAAGACGATCCGATCGACATGGCCGCCCCGCACCAACTCTGCAGCGAGCGTGGCGCCACCCTCGACGAGGGCGCTGACATAGCCGCGGCGCCCCAGATCCTCGATCATGGCCCGCAAGTCGATTCTCCCGGCGTCACCTGCAGTGACCTGTTCGGCGGGGATATCGAGCGGCCGACTGGTAAAGACGAGAGCGTCGCGCCCGTAGAGGGCAGCGGTTTCCGGCAGGTCTCGCCTGCCAGCGACGATCACGGGACGCGGTTGCGAGCCGGTATAGCCGTCGAGGCGCACATCGAGACGTGGATCATCATCGAGAACCGTGCCCGCACCCACGATCACGAGGTCAGCTTCGGCGCGGAGCCGATGCCCATCACGACGAGCTTCTTCGCCCGTTATCCATTTCGAGGTGCGGTCTGCGGCAGCAATCTGCCCGTCCAAAGTGGTAGCCAGCTTGAGCGTTACCAATGGGAGTCCGGTACGCCGATGGTGGAAGTAGCCCGGGTCGGCTGCCTCGACATCCTCAGCATTGACGCCGGCTACAACCTCGATCCCAGCAGCTCGCAGCTCTTCGATACCACTGCCGTGCACCCGCTGGTCAGGATCAATGGCACCAACGACCACTTTGGCTACGCCGGCCTCGATTAGTGCTTGGGAGCAGGGCGGTGTTCGACCGACATGGGAGCAGGGTTCGAGCGTCACATAAACCGTGGCGCCCGCTGCCTGCGCACCGGCCAGTTGCAGCGCCAGCGCCTCAGCGTGGGGCTGACCCGCCTTCTTGTGGGCGGCTTCAGCGATCACCGCTCTATTGCTGACGACGACGGCGCCAACCCGCGGATTGGGGTGGGGGTGGGTACTGGTGGCAAGCGAGATAGCCCGCTGCATGTATTCAGAATCGGACGCGCTCCAGCGACGTTGTTCCGCGGGAACTTCGCCACCTTGGGGACTGCCGATCAGATCGGTCGGTCCGTCTCCCTGGCCAGATGCCAGGTCTAAGTTGTCGGACAATGCGCGTCGCGACACACGCCCTCCTTCTTCCATCCGGACTGTCACCGTCGGCCCCGGAGTTTCACCGGATCCACCCCTGATACGGGGGTCGCGGGCTTTCACCGCCGGTCGGGGATTTCACCCTGCCCTGAAGGGGGCTCTTTCTTACGACAGAATTCTAGCGCTCCTACCTGATGGCGAAGTCGCAAATCGAAAGCTGCGGGGAACTCGGTATTGGTGAGTTCCTAGCGCACCGCCACCGAAGGCTACAGACCGCTCCAGTTGTCGGGCGGCCAGACGATTGCAAACGCACGCCCGATAATGCGACTGCGCTCGATCGCTCCAAAAACGCGGCTGTCTCTACTCGAGCCGCGATTGTCTCCCATGACAAAGAAGAAGTCCGGGGGTACCTCGACCGGTCCGAAGTCGCTGAGTCCAAGGGTCGCTGTCAGATAGGGCTCGGAGATGGGGTTTCCGTCGATTAGTACGGTGTTGTCTCGAATCTCGATCGTTTCACCGGGTACGGCAACAACACGCTTGATGAGGTGACGCCCTGGATCCGATTGGCCGAATGATTCGCGCAGGTTGCGGGTCACCTTGCCGGCGAGCGATTCAGTTGGTGCACTCTCGCTCTCAAAGACAATGACATCGCCGCGGCTGGGCTCGCCGACTCGATAGGCAAGCTTGTTGACGGTCACCTTGTCATCAATCTGCAGCGTCTCCAACATTGAGCCGGTCGGAATGTAGAAGACCTGGAGCAGGAACGATTTGATGAGGACCGCAACGAGAAGCGCACCAACGATGAGAAACGGAAGCTCCCTGAGAAACCTCCACGCCGCGCGGTTGGAAGCAACGGGGGGCGTCTCGGTCGGGTCTGCGCTGGAATTCTCTTCGCTTACGATGGCCGTCGACGCTCCTTGTGACATAGACCGCACGATGTGGGCCAACCGTGGCCATCCTAAGTCCAGGTGAAATCAACCAGAGAACGGGGCCAGGGAGACCGCTGCTTAGGCGCGGCGATCGATCTGATAGGAAGAGCCAGGCTGGCGCTTGGCGTATTCCTTCATCTCCGAAGCGATTGCCGAGGCTTCCCACTCCGACTTGACCGGCCGCTTCGTATTCGTGGCGACACCCATTGAAATTGACGAAATCGGGAATGCATGACGCTCCCCCTTGCGATCCGACACCTCGATATAGCCCTGGAGAGCATCCGCCGTGTCGTAGAAGTCGAGGATGCCCTGGTCAAAGGTGGTGACAACGTCCTTGCAGAACTCTTCGACGTAGGTCGGGTCGATTACGGCGACGAAGTCGTCGCCGCCGACGTGGCCGACAAAGACGTCGGTATCACCGCTGCGTTCTGCGGAATCGAGCAGCACCTTGGCGCTGTACTTGATGACAGAATCGCCCCGCATGAATCCGTAGTGATCATTGAATGACTTGAAGTTGTCGAGATCGGCGTGGACGATGGCGAATTCGCCTCCCTCGGTGACTCGAGTCTCGAGCTCTCGTGAGATCCGGAAGTTGCCCGGTAGACCAGTCAGCGGCGATAGATCTCGCATCTGCTGGGCACGGCGCAGCACGGCCTTTACTCGGGCCAACAGTTCTTCGATGTCAAATGGTTTTGTGATGTAATCGTCGGCGCCCAGATCAAGACCTCGCACCCGATCTTCTGCGAGGGCCTTTGCGGTAAGCAGAATAACCGGAATGCTCGATGTGGCTGGGCTCGATCGAAGTCGTCGTAGCACCGTCAGGCCGTCCAACTCCGGCATCATGACGTCAAGAAGAATCAAGTCGGGTGGACGCTCCCTAGCTACCTCGAGAGCGACTCTGCCGCTCTCGGCGGTCTGGGTATCGAAGCCTTCCATGTCGAGGTTCATCTCGACGAACTGAAGAATGTCCGGATCGTCATCAACGACCAGGATGCGGTCCTTCATGCTTCTTCCCGATTCTCTATTGCGGTCCGCAACTGTTTCACTGCCTCTACTGAGTCACCGGTGCCGAACACCGAACTACCTGCGACAAAGACATTGGCGCCCGCGTCATATGCACGCTTGATATTGGCTGGCCCAATGCCACCGTCGACCTCTATATCGGTCAATAGGTCGTGCGACTCAACTAAGTTCCTGACGGATTCCACTTTTTTGAGTGACTCGGGAATGAAGGACTGTCCGCCAAATCCTGGATGGACAGCCATCACGACCACCATATCGCACAACTCTATGTAGGGCTCTAGTGCCTCGAACGATGTCGGTGGGTTGACGGCGAGTCCGAATTCCAGGCCAGCGGAGCGCGCTTGGGCCGCAACCTCGGTTGGGTTCGGAAACACCTCGAGGTGCACAGAAACCATGTCAGCGCCAGCCTGTCGCAACGCATCGAAGTAGAAATCGGGATTCAGCATCATCAGATGGCAATCGAATTTCACATCCGTAACGGCACGAAGCGACTCGATTACCGGGATCCCTAGCGAGATGTTGGGCACGAAGTGCCCGTCCATCACATCGATATGGATCATATCGATGAATGGCGCAACCGCATTCACCTCTTCGCCAAGCCTGGCGAAGTCGGCAGCGAGGATCGATGGTGCAATCAATGAGGAGGTCTTCACATCGAGAGCATAGGACCAACCGCGCAGCAAACCTTGTCTTCTCGCACCTATCGATCAAAGCCGGGCTTGGCTCGCCGTCGGGTATTGTGCCCACATCGAGGCCGATGGAGGATCACGTGGACAGATACCGGGTACAACCGGGCCAGCAGGTAGACCTCAGCAAGTGGGACCCCGCTGACAAGTCCGAGTTTGACGGGACCAAGAAGGAAGCCGAACAGTATCTCAAGACGCTGCGGAAACGGCTCGCCGAATTGCAACATCTGATGTGGGCAGAGGATCGGCACAAGGTTCTCATCGTGTTTCAGGCAATGGACACCGGTGGCAAGGATGGAACCATCCGCAACGTCTTTTCCGGTGTCAATCCGCAAGGTATCGACGTCGTCAATTTCAAAGCACCAACGGCGGAGGAGCTAGACCACGACTACCTGTGGCGGATTCATGATCACACCCCGGCCACCGGCTCGTTGACTGTCTTTAACCGGAGCCACTACGAGGACGTTCTGATCGTACGGGTCCTCAATCTGGTTCCAGAAGATCGCTGGAGCCGCCGCTACGACCATATCAACAACTTCGAGGGGCTCCTCGCTGACGAGGGCACAATCATTCTCAAGTTCTACTTGCACATCTCGTTGGAAGAGCAGGCCGAACGGCTGCAAGCACGCCTCGATGATGAGACCAAGCATTGGAAGTTCAACGAGGGCGATCTCGACCACCGCGCCCTATGGGGTGACTACATGGAGGCTTACGGAGCGGCCCTTAGTAAAACCAGCACCGCTCAGGCACCATGGTTCATAATCCCGGCTAATCGCAAGTGGTACCGCAACATTGTGATCACCAAGACCATCGTCGATACGCTTGAGGCCCTAGACATGCGATACCCAGAGCCGGAGGAAGGCCTCGACGAGGTCGTGATCCGTTAGGGGTCGGTTGATTAATGCCGTTGTTCATATCGGCGGCCAGGCGCATCACTCGCAAGGACGAGGTTCCGCTACTCCTCGTGTTGGAATGGCGGAGCCGGAGGACACTGTGAGTGGTGATGATCTGGTCGTTGAGATGGATGACATGTATTGATCAACGGGCCCCTGGCTCAGGTCCGCGGAATCGACGCAACGAACATCCCGTCCGTTCCCGTGATATGGGGGGCAAGCAGGAGACCGTTACCCCACGGCCGACCGGGCAAATCCGGCGGCCGTGCACTGGGATACTCGGCGATAACCCCCACTGTTTCCGCGGCAAATGTTGTGCACACCGAATACACGATCCGTCCCCCGGGACGTGTAATCCGCCACGCTTCTGCAAGCATCTGGCGTTGTTGTCTCGCCATGCGACGCGGGGCTTTCTGATCAAGTCGCATCGCTATCTCCGGTCTGCGACGTAGCGTGCCAAGTCCAGTGCACGGCGCATCGAGCAGCACTGCATCGAACGATCCTTCACCAAACGGGGTGCGGGTTCCGTCTGCAAGCATCCACACCGGATGCACATCCTCATTGTCGAGCCTTCGCTTTGCGCTACTGAGTCGGCGGCGATGACGATCCATTGCGATGATGGTCGCCTGACCCTGACTCTGATCCCACAGACTCATGGTCTTGCCACCGGGGGCGGCAGCCATATCCAGAACGGTTTCCCCCGGTTGAGGGGCGACGGCGAGGGCCACCGCGGCGGAGGCACCGTCCGCAAAGACGACGCCGCGCTCGCTCTTGGGTTGGCGCGTCAACTGATACACGTCGGCGATGCCCTGCACCGGATTCGCACCTTCGGGAACCTCCCCGCCGGGCCGGATCCGTACCGCCACAGCCGGCGATCCGCGCCGCAGCCCGTCAAGCAGTTCTGATGCTTCGCCTTGTCCGTGGTCGGTAATCATTGCCTGCAAGAGCCATCCCGGCACTGACAGCTCGCGGGCAGAGTCGGGTTCAAGAGGTGGCATGCCGTTGCGACCCAGACCGCGTAGCACCCCATTCACCAGCCCCGACGCTCTGGGATTGTCGAGCTGCTTGATCGCTTCCACCGATTCATTGACCGTGGCATATACGTTGCCCTTGCTGTCGGTAAGCAACTCGCCGACAGCAATCTGGAGAACTGCCGAGACCTCTGCGTCGAGCTGGTCGATGCTCCGTCCGCTGCCAGCCTCGATGATTGCGTCGATA
>JASJHC010000215.1:0-9010 GCA_033791245.1 Acidimicrobiia bacterium
CAAGGTCACCCAACTCGGCCAAATCGAAATCTAGACCAAGATCACCAAGGAAGCCACCGGATCCACCAAACAGGTGACCATCGCCGCGCTCACCACGGGGACCGAACGAAAACACGTTCTCCGGATCAAACGACTCGATCCGCTCCTTCATCGAGTCCGCTTGCGACTGGGTCAGGTTTCCGTCTGCGACCTGCTGATCAATTGCAGCTAGGGCATCGGTACGAAGTTGCTCAAACAGAGCATTGAGGTCGACCCCGGCATTCGTGGCGATCTCTTCGAGGGTTGCCCCGGCAGCGACCTGATCTTTCAGCTCGTCGAGAGTCGTGCCCAGCTCTGCAGCGATAGCTTCGAGGTTTCCGCCGAACTTGCGGGCACCATCACGGAAGGAGTGGAAGCCCCGCTCCATGGTGTCTCCCTCAACAGTGATCTCTGGTTCATCCGTCTCTTCGGCCAAAGCAAAAGATGCTCCAAACAAGAGACCGGCGAGCAACACTGCGCCTCCCATGGCTGCGGCGACGCTCGTCCGTAACGTGTTGATATTCATTCAGTCGATCCTTTCGACAAGGAGAAGTACAAGAACGACTTTCCTCCATCGTATTAAGCCGAGCATTCGACGTGGTTAAGAATCCGCTGAGAATACGCTGAGCAGTGCAACATCTGAATAGTGCGAACGGCCAGCCGATAGGAACGGTGTGGACAAGAACCATGATCTGCGCGCGTTCCTGAACTCGGATCGGGCCCCAGTCGAACACGTCGAATTCAGTCAGACCGATACGGAGGAGACGAGGTGACAGCAGCAGTACGGGCCACACACGGTTGGGCGATCCTGTCGGTAGGCGACAACGGTGCTGGTGTCCCCGATGACAGGCTAGACGTCATCTTCAGCGCCTTTGGCCGGGCTCATCGCCGGACCGGTCAAACCGATTCCGTGGGTCATGGCCTGACCGTTGGCAGACAGCTGGCCCGCATGATGGGCGGTGATGTCACCTACCACCGCAAGCCCAACTGGACCTCGTTCGAGCTGCGCGTTCCTACATCAAATGCTGATCTCGGCGATGCCTCCGAGTGTTTCCCCCCACCAGACCTGCAATCAAGCGACCAGAGGGAGCTGGCTGCCCATGCAATCGTCTGAAGACCAAGCCCGAACTCTCCTTCGAGAGCACCATCAACGAAGGCACGACTTTCATCATCAAACTGCCCATGAAAGCTGCGGCAGCCCCTGTCGACGATGCCCTAACTCCCGCCTAAAACACACCTGATCCGGCAGCGGCCACCGCGGTATCCTGCGTGGCGGAGGGTGACATGCTTTATATCGACGGAGAGTGGCGCGGGGCCCATTCCGGTTCCAGCTTCGAAGTAACCAATCCGGCTACCGGAGAGCCCATCGGCGATGTGGCCGACGGCACCCGACAGGACGCCGCCGATGCAATCGTTGCGGCATCCGTCGCCTTCACCGGCTGGTCACGATTCACCGCTTGGCAACGATCCGAATACCTGCAGCGGGCCTATTCGTTGATGATGGAACGCAAGGAAGCCATCGCCAGGCTGATGACCGAGGAGCAGGGAAAACCCCTCAAAGCCGCCCGCAATGAGGTCCAGTACGCTGCCGATTTCTTCCGCTGGTACGCAGAGGAGGCAAAGCGGATCTACGGCGACATCCTCCCCGCTCCCCGCTCCGACCAACGTTTTCTTGTTCTCCGGCAACCTGTCGGTGTAGTCGCCGCGATCACTCCGTGGAATTACCCGGTCTCGATGATCACCCGTAAGGTCGCCCCCGTTCTCGCTGCTGGCTGCACCATCGTGCTCAAACCCGCCGAGCAGACGCCACTGTGTGCCATGGAGGTCTTCAACATCCTCCACGACGCTGGAATCCCGGCAGGTGTCGCCAACCTCGTGCCGACCGCTGACCCTGCTCCGATCGGTGAGGAATTCGTAACCAATCCCCGCGTCGCCAAGCTCACCTTCACCGGTTCGACAGAAGTCGGCACCATGCTGGCCGGACACGCAGCTAGCGCCATGAAGCGCCTATCCCTCGAACTCGGGGGGCACGCCCCCTTTATCGTGTTTGACGACGCCGACCCGGAGTACGCCGCCAAAGGCGTGTCCCTGGTCAAATTCCTCAACACCGGGCAAGCCTGTATCAGCCCCAACCGAATCTACGTTCACAAGGCCATCGCAAGTCGGTTCATGGAGGTCCTCGAAGAACGTGTCGGCCGCATGCGGGCCGGTAACGGTCTTGAGGAGGGAATAACCATCGGACCGCTGGTAGATGCGCCTTCTCTGCGAAAGGTCGATCGGCAGGTACAGGACGCCGTCGCCAAGGGGGCAACAGTCCGCATCGGAGGGAATCGCCTGACCGAAGCCGGCTTGGATCGCGGCTTCTTCTACGCCCCCACCGTGCTCAGCGGCATCACGCCGGACATGGAGATTTACAACAACGAAACGTTTGGCCCGGTGGCCCCGGTCATCGAATTCGACAACGAGGACGAGGTCCTCACCCTCGCCAACGACACCAACTACGGCCTGGCCGCATATGTCTACACGCAGAACCTTGGCCGTGCCATGAGGATGTTTGAGGGTCTCGACTACGGGATTATCGGTATCAACGACATCAACCCAACCGCAGCCTCCGCACCGTTCGGGGGGATGAAGGACTCCGGGATCGGTCGGGAAGGCGGAAGAGAAGGCATCGCCGAGTACCTAGAAACCAAACTGGGCGGCTTCTCGATTTAGTGTCGGTTCCGCGGAGTAGTCTCGTGCCAATGGCACATGATGAACGACCCCTCGATGAAACCGTTCCCTATGAACCCCACGTCGGCACCAGCCGACAGTACTGGCGGGACATAATCCTCGGGGTCAACGACGGCCTCGTTTCGACGGTTCTACTGGTCGCTGTGGTTGTCGGTGGTGGCCTCAACTCCGACCAAATCCTACTGACGGCGGTGGGTGGGGCCATAGCGGGTGCAATCTCGATGGCCGCAGGGGAGTTTCTCGCCACCAAATCCCAGACCGAGGTGCTCGAACGCGAGATCAACCTGGAACGAGACCACATCCGCGACCACCGCGAAATGGAAGTCAACCAGCTGCGCGACATGCTTGCGGATCTGGCAATCGAAGGCGATGACCTCGACACTGCCGTATCGATATTCTCCAGCGACGACAACCGCCTGCTCAACTCGATGAAGGTCATGGAGTTCGGCATGGTCGACACCGAGGAACGCTCCCCCTACGCAGCCATGGGCGTCTCCGGATTGCTCTTTATGGCAGGGGCATTGCCTTCGGTGATTCCGTTCGCCTTCACCGACAGCCCCAAGTTCGGACTCCTCATCGCCGGGGTTCTCACCGCCATCGGACTGTTCGCTGTCGGCGCCGCCAAGAGCATCGTCACCAAGACCAATCCGACCGTGGCCGGGATCGAAAACCTTGCCATCGCCGGGGTCGGTGGCGTTATTGCCTTCTGGATCGGCATTCTCTTCGACAAAGTCGTCGGCTAGTCCGGCGGACCGCTATGAGTCGTAAGTCGTTACTCTGTGTACCAATGAAACGCCTCATCGCCATTACCGTTGCTGCCGCAGTCGTTGCGGCCTACGTCAAGCGTCCGGTCAAACAACCCGCTCCGATGGGATCCTGGGGACCAGCCGAACAGCAACGGACCCCTCGCTAACCATGCGCCTTGCACTCCACCAATCCGGAGAAGTGGCGACCCGCGCCGGTCGTATCCTCCTTGCCGAACGAACCCTCACCGCGATCGGACTCATCGACAAACACCCGACCGAGCGTGACGATCGGCTTGAACACGTCGAAGTCCTCGCCACGTACGACGCCCTGGTGACCGATGCCGAGGACCCCACCCCGCAAATAGAGGCCGCCCTCACCGCAGAAATCGACTGTGTTGTCTGGGGCGACGCTGACGGGGCGCAACAGCAGTACGGCGATGCCTTCAGCACCGCCGGTCTCCGTCTCCTCACCGGGTGCAACTTGGGAAGCGGTATCGCACCATCGCTAACCGCACACGAGGTAGCCGACGCTGGAACGGTCCTTGACGTGACCACAGCATGGACCGAACCCGGCACGCCACGGCGGCGCGGCATCGCAATACCCTTCCCCGAGCCAATAGGCTCACGCTGGGCCGAAGCAAAGGACACCGCCTATACCGATCGAGCGTACGTCGCCAGGGTCGGCGGAGAATGGGCGGGAGCCATGGCTCGCGTCACGGCAGCCACGGGGTCAGGCGTCGTGACCCGGATCGTTGGGGTGGCCGACCTTGCCGTACATCTCGAGGCGCTAGCCCTGGCAACCGGCGCCATGCTGGTCTCGTCGTATCCCGTCGGGATCAGCCAGCCGGCAGATCTCGCCGACGAGTATCTCAGTCGGGCGCTCAACGCTGGACTCGACGTCGCAGCCCACACCCACCACGGCAGCTGACCTCAAGATGCGAATCTTTCTTGCCAGCGTGGCACTAGCCCTCATTGCCACTGCATGTACTTCAAGCACCCCGGCGTCAGACAGCAGTACTCCCGACACCGCTGCTGGTCCGATAGAGCAGCCGGCCATCGTCGAACAGTCATATGCGGGAACGACACCCGCACCCGAGTTCCCCGACTCGCTCGACTGGCTGAACACCGCCGAACCCATCAAGATGAGCGAACTTGTCGGCAAGGTAGTGCTCCTCGATTTCTGGACCTACGGCTGTATCAACTGCATCCACATCATTCCCGACCTCAAACGTCTCGAGGACGAGTACTCCGCTGAGCTAGTTGTGATCGGTGTTCACTCTGCCAAGTTCTTGAACGAGGGAGAGACCGACAATATCCGCCAGGTCGTGCAGCGATACGAGATCGAACATCCCGTTGTCAACGACGCCGATTTCGAGGTCTGGCAGACATGGGGAGCGCAAGCCTGGCCGAGCATCGCCGTCGTTGACCCAGCGGGCAACGTTGTCGGCATGCACGCAGGTGAGGGTGTCTACGAGGTCGTCCAGCCGGTCATTCAGGGTCTCGTCGATGAGTTCGATGAAGTGATCGACCGGACCGTGCGCACGGTCTCACTAGAAAGCGCTAGCCAGCCCAACACGGTGCTTTCCTACCCGGGCAAGGTAACCACGGGCGGCGGCTTGCTCTTTGTCGCCGATAGTGGCCACCATCGTGTATTCGCCGTCGATCCGACGGACGGTGCGATCGTCTCGGTGTACGGCAACGGCAATGCCGGCTTCGAAAGTGGACCCGCCCTTACCGCCGAATTTGACTCGCCACAGGGTCTTGCCTTCGACGAGGTGACGGGGACGCTGTATGTGGCCGACACCAACAATCACGCAATACGCCAGATCGATATTGATTCCGGCGAAGTCACCACGCTGTCAGGGACCGGGCAACAGGGATGGCCCCCTGCCGCAGGCCTCCTCGCTGATGCTCGGCTCAACTCTCCTTGGGGCCTCACCCTCAACGACGGTCGGCTCTGGATAGCGATGGCAGGCTTTCATCAGATCTGGGTCGCCGATCTCACCGGCGGAGTTATCAGCCCCGCGGTCGGCAGCAGCCTTGAGGGTGTTGCCAATGGCTCCCTCACCGAGACGGAGCTGGCCCAGCCAAGCGGTCTTGTCTTCGATAACGCGGGGCGGCTCTACTACGCCGACTCCGAATCGAGCTCTATTCGGTGGGCCGATGCGCTAGCGCTGGATGGGACGACAGGAACGCTATCCGGCTCAGATCAGAATCTGTTCGACTTTGGAGATGTTGACGGTGTCGGCGCTGAGGCCCGGCTCCAGCACCCCCTTGGCATCGTGTGGGACGAGGTGACCGGCGACTTGATTATCGCCGATACGTACAACAGCAAGCTGAAGCGGATCAACACTACGACCGGGGCGACCACAAGCTATCTCGGCTCGGACCAGGGATGGGCAGACGGCACCAACCCAGCGTTCTATGAACCGGGTGGCATCGCCATCTCAGACCGCACCTTGTACGTGGCGGACACCAACAACCACGTCATTCGGGTTGTCGACTTGGATACCGACGAGACGACAACCCTGGTGCTGCACGGCATCGAGGCGTTCACGCCGCCCCCCGAGGCAGCCGATTTCCCTGGGACAGTTATCGAGCTCGCTCCAACCACCCTGGGGGCTGGAGACGGCACCGTCGTACTGGGTATCGAGCTTCCTGAGGGCTACAAAGTCAATGACGATGCCCCGTCTTCGGTTCGGTTTGTCACCAGCGGATCGGCTGTGTCGGTCGTTGCGGGTGCGGAGCAGTCTCTGACGGGAGCGAAGCTACCGGTTGAGATCGCGGTCGAGCTGAGCGAAGGTTCGTCGTTGATCACGGCCGACGTGACTCTTCTGTACTGCCGGACTGATTCCGAGGGTCTGTGCATTATCGAACAGATCCGCTTCAGCCAACCTGTTGAGGTAACCGGTGCCGGCGGTGGCACCGTTGTCTTCCCGCACCGGGTCGTGTTGCCGGAGTTCTAGGGGTCTGTCGTTCAATGGGTGTCCAGGTATCTCCGAGCCATTCGGCGTCATCTGGCACAGCCTGACGACGAAGGCACAGTGGATGAACTGTGTTGAGGAGGACGGCGAAGCCAGGGGGGTCGCGGGCCGGAGAGACCGGGCATCCAATTGTGCGACGGGCCTCTAGGGAAACGCCGGTAGGACCAGATCAAAGCGGGTTGTATCACCGGCACGCCGATACTCGAGCGTGCCGTCCATCAGGTCGGCAAGACGGCGCGACACAGCCAAACCCAGTCCGACCGAGCCCGGTTTCGCTATCTCGGAATCGTGGCCCCTCTCGTAGGCCTCGAAGATCCTGTTTTCGAAATCGACCGGTACTCCCTGCCCGTTATCGACTACTGAAATCATCACATGGTCCTTGCGATCCTGAACCTCGACCCAGATTTGGTCGCCTCCGTACCGGGTCGCGTTCGTAAGCAGATTGCGGATAATCTGACGCAACCGCAACGGATCAGCCCATAGCTTGTCGCGTCGTGTGTTGCAGGTCACGACAACGGGCTCCGCACCGGTTTGGTGAGTATGTCCGTCAATGACCGACGACAGTTCGTCGTTAACAGAAACGAATTGGGGGTGGAGAGCGAGCGTAGAGACGTCGGCCCGTGCCCCAACAAGGAGGTCTTCGATAAGGTTCGATAGTTCGGTGCTCTCGTTGGCGATGAGGCTGACGATCTCGTCGAGTTCGTCTTCGGAGAACCCGCCACGACTCTCTCCGAGCTCGTGGCTGAGGCCAAGCACAGTGGTCAGCGGAGTACGTAGTTCGTGGCTGACCGTGGCGATGAACTGATCCTTGCTGCGGACTTGGTCCTCTAGTTGCTCCTTGAGCCTGGTGAGCTCCTGCAGAGAGTCTTCAAGCCGACCGTTCTGCAGCGAGACCGAAATCTCGGCGGCTAGTGCACCAAGCAGCTTGACATCAGACAACCCGAAACCGCCGACATCTGACAGCGGCTCGGTCACGACCAAGGCACCGATCGTCCCTGTGTCGGTGGTGAGCGGGGCCGCCATGATCTCATCGCTGCGCAGACTGGCATTCGGAATCGGGGGCATTTCAGTGAGAACACAAGACTCGTGAAGCGCCTCAAGCCAACCAAACAGATCGTGTTCCGGGAGCAGGCCGACACGGGCCATGGACCGGATCGGGCCATCGCTGTCAATCGTCGTCTGCAAAACACGGCCGCGGCCCGGTTGACCAATGAGCACAAAATCGACCCGGTCGGCTTCAAACATCTTGATTGTCTCTGCGGCGGCAGCCTCAATCGCAACGTCGATCTGGGGAGAGGCATGCAGCACTCGTGTCACCTCGTACAGCGACTCCAGTCTGTAGCGCTCTTGCTTCTGTCCGATGTACGCCCGATAGGCACCGTATAGAACGGCAATGGGAATGAAAGCCAGCCATACCGCGCTCGGTCGCATCTCGAACAGGGTGACCGCGAGTAGGGCCAGCGAGGCATTAACCGCGGCCCCTAGCGTGCTGAGCAGCAGAACCTCGGAAAGCTGTTCCTTGGTCAGACGGCCGCCAGCGGCCCGGATCGCAAGATGTACGAGCGCATTGGCAACCACATTGGCAGCAGCCACCGTCGCGATCACGGCAACCCACCCGAGTGGACCAAATGAATCTGCACCATCCGTGATCAAGCGGAACATTGCAATAGCAAATCCGGTCGCCAGCGTGAATTGGGCGAGATTGAAAACGAGCTTGATCGGCGGTTGGCGACGGTTCAACGTGAGCGCGGCTGCGTTACCGATGAGTTGGGCGGCCAACAGCGTTACCGGCGAGACGAAGAACAGACCGAGTACCAGCGGTATCTCGCTCATCGAGAAAGACTGGGTGTTCCTCTTGAACTTGACGTGGACGACCGTCACCTCGCCTGCATAGAAGAGACCAACCATCACCCAGGCAGGGATGGTACGAGAAGGATCAATGACCCCGAGAGAACGCACTGCATAGGCTGCCAGAGCGGCAAGCAGCGCTATTGCGGTCGCCAGGGCCCAGATACGTTGGTCACTACTAGTGCCAGCGAATACGGCCTTGAGCCGACTGAGGACCGAGGGCCTTGTCGTATCGCCCATCACCAGTCCTTCCATCGACTCGGGGACGATCATGTTGCGCTATCTGTCTCTCGGCGGATATGCATAGGTTCTAAAAGCCCCAGCTGAGACCAAGCCACATAGAATCGCTCCAAGAAGTTCCGGACCACGAGGTCCCTGACCATGACGTACCCGACCAACTAGTTCCCGACCACGACGTACCCGACCACGACGTACCCGACCAGACATAGTCAGACCACGAGGTGCCCGACCACGACGTACCCGACCACGACGTTCCGGACCATGACGTACCGGACCATGACGTACCGGACCACGACGTTCCCGACCAGGAATTCCCGTTCCAATCCTCGCCG
The DNA here is from genome assembly GCA_033791245.1 of Acidimicrobiia bacterium. Taxonomy (GTDB): domain Bacteria; phylum Actinomycetota; class Acidimicrobiia; order Spongiisociales; family UBA5794; genus JAAETI01. The sequence goes on from JASJHC010000215.1 coordinate 8,902, forward strand.
ACCCATGACATGTTGTTGGACATGTACTTGACGAAATACTCGGGATTCCAACGTCCGCCGAAGATGTCCTGTTCACCCTTGAGGGTTTCGCCGTCAACGACGAGATGAT
>JASJHC010000216.1:0-3337 GCA_033791245.1 Acidimicrobiia bacterium
GCAGTGTCACGATGCCGGTCACGTACGCCCAGGCTTCGGTGAATGTGGCAGCCCGGAAGAAGATCCAGGTCAGCGAAACCCCGGCGAATGTCATCAGCACCATCGGTAGATCACGCAACCGGGGCATGTCGAGTTCACTGCCGCTACTTCGGCCCCGGAAACGCCTGTGCAGCGCCAAGTAGACGCCGTGTAGGGCACCCCACGCCACATAAGTCCAGGCAGCCCCATGCCACAGTCCGCCCAGCAGCATTGTGATCATCAAGTTGCGATAGGTGGCCGCACCCGAGCCACGGTTACCCCCAAGAGGTATGTACAAGTAGTCACGGAGCCAGGTAGACAGCGAGATGTGCCAGGTCCGCCAGAATTGGCTGATGTTGCGCGACAGATATGGCTGGTTGAAGTTGATCATCAGGTCGACGCCAAGCAACCGTGCCGACCCCCTGGCGATATGTGAGTAGCCCGAGAAGTCTCCATATATCTGCAGCGAGAACCCGACAATGCCAACCAAGAGCGTGATCCATCCGGCGGTCTCCGCACCTGCGAACGCATCGTTGACATGAGGAGCGACGGCATCGGCAATCACCACCTTCTTGAACAGACCCAAGCCGATCAGGTGCAGGGCCGACCACAAATCCTCGCCCTTGGCTAGGTGGCGGCGCACCTCAAACTGCGGGAGCAGCCGACGAGCCCGTTCGATCGGACCGGCAATCAGTTGTGGGAAGAAAGAAACGAACACCGCAAATGCCAGCAGGTCCTTGGTTGGTTCGATCTTCCGCCAGTACACGTCGAGGGTGTAGGACATTGTCTGGAAGGTATAGAACGAGATGCCAACAGGGAGGACGACGTTGAGGGTCGGCCAATCGGCCACCACCCCCACATCTTGCAGCAGAGCATCCGCCGATTCGGCGAAGAAGTTGAAGTACTTGAAGGCGGCGAGCATGCCCAGGTTCACCGCCAACGAAACGATCAGCAGGTGGCGACGACGCCGGTCGTCGGACGCCGCACCCATCCTGCGGCCGACTACGAAGTCAGTTGCGGTCGATATCCAAAGAAGCGACAGGAAGCGCCAATCCCAGGCGGCATAGAACAGGTAAGAGGCAACCAGCAGCAACAGGTTCTGACCCCGTCGTTGCAGCTTTGCGTACGCCACAACAACTACGGCAAGAAAGACAATGTATTGAACCGAATTGAACGCCATTTACGGACCCAGCTGGAAGCATCTGCACTGTAGCCCGGACCCGATGTGGTCCACGTTCTAGGAATACTCAGTCGAGTTCCGATTTCAATCGCGTTACGACGGCGCCGAGACGCTCCACCTCGGGGCCAACCCCCTTGCGCAATCGCCATATCAGGCGGAGGAAACCGACCGGGCCCATTGGCAGATCCGCCTCTGCGATCGCACTATCGAACTGTTGCCGCGAACCCGCTAGGTCGACCGCTGGGGCCAGCCGGTTGATGATCCCCAGGGCAAGCCGTTTGCTGATAAACACAAACAACGCCAACGCAAGCCCGAGCACGATGACCACCATCGCCAGCCAGCGGATCACGCCATCGATGGCAACAGCGGCGACGACCGCGGCCACAACAACGGCCAGTGTGACCTTGGTGACCAAGCCGGTCTTGGCATCAACCTGATCGGTCAGCAGCGAGGCAACAGCACCCCTTGCAAAATCATCGAGATCCATGCGGCCAGAGTACCCGCCGTGTTGTCGGGATCAGCTCGGGCTAGAAAGCCTCGTCCGCCAGGTCCATCAGTGAGCCATCTTCTTGCTCAGCTGCATCGCGCCGCATCTTTGTCTTCGGCAGTGCGTGCCGTGCAAAGAACCGGGCCGAGGCAACCTTGCCCTCATAGAACGCAACATCGCGGCTGTCAGCACCCGGCAACGCAGCTAGCGCCACCTCTGCATGACGTAGCAGCAGCCATCCAATGGTCACTTCGCTGATGCTTTCCAGCAAGGTGTTGGCATGGAGCCCCAACTTGTATAAACCCGTTGGGTCCTGCTGTGCACCCATCAGGTGTCCCACCATCACACCAAGGTGTCCCTGGGTATCGTCAAGCGCTTTTCCAAGCAGTTCCCTCTCCACGGCCAACTCCTCCGGACCACCCTTGATCATCTCCAATACCTCTCCGGCGAGAGCCGTGAGAGTCTGGCCCTGATCACGGGCGATCTTTCGGAAGAACAAATCAAGCGCCTGGATGGCGGTAGTGCCCTCGTACAAGGTGTCGATCTTCGTATCGCGAATGTACTGCTCGATCGGATAATCCTGAGTGAATCCTGAACCACCGAACACCTGGAGCGATGTCGCCATCAACTCGTAAGCTTTCTCCGACGAGTAGCCCTTGACCAGGGGCAGCAAGAAATCATCAAGCTTCTGCCAGGCTGGATCGTCGGGGAACCGCAGCATCTGATCTTGCACCCAACCGGTGTAATACAGCAAGGCGCGCAGTCCTTCGGCGTGGGACTTCTGGAGCATCAGCATGCGGCGCACATCGGGATGACGAATGATCTCGACACGTGGTGCGTTCTTGTCTGCAGCCTGGGTGAGGTCAGCGCTCTGCACCCGTTCCTTGGCGTACTCGAGCGAGTTCAGATAGGCGGTCGACAGCGTCGCCGTGGCCTTGGTGCCGATGAGCATGCGCGCCCGTTCGATAACCAGGAACATCTGGCGGATCCCGCTATGAACATTGCCAGCCAGGTAACCGACGCATGGCTCATCGATCCCAAAGCTCAGCTCACATGTCGTCGAACCCTTGATGCCCATCTTCTTTTCGAGATTGGTAGCTTCCACGCCGTTGCGCTCGCCAAGGGATCCATCCTCGTTGACCATGAACTTGGGAACCACGAACATCGAAAGACCCTTGGTCCCGGGACCCGCCCCGACCGGCCGCGCCAACACCAAGTGCACAATGTTCTCGGCGGCGTCATGATCACCAGAGGTGATAAACCGCTTCACACCTTCGATGTGATAGATGCCGGCTTCTTCGTCAACAGGGATGGCTTTGGTCGTCCCGGCCCCGACGTCCGAACCCGCATCAGGCTCCGTCAGCACCATGGTGCCGCCCCAGTTGCGTTCCAGCGCAGGCTTGACAAACCGCTCGATCTGATCAGGTGTGCCGATCTCATTGAGAATCACCGGCACCAAGGTCCCCACGAGAAGGAAAGCAGCCGGGTTGGCACCGATGAGGAGTTCTTGTACCGCCCAGCGCAGCGACCTCGGGGCAGCTACACCACCGAGCTCCGGCGGACGGAACAGATCATCCCAACCGGCGTCGAGGTATGCATTGAACGAGTCCTTGAGGCTCTGCGGAAGCTTTATCTCGCCATCTTCGAGAACT
>JASJHC010000217.1:0-5914 GCA_033791245.1 Acidimicrobiia bacterium
GATGGCCAGAATAACGACAGGTCCGAAGTGAGCGACGTGCCCCAATAGGAAGGCCAGAGGTCGGGCAACCGAGCTGTAGACCATTCGGTCGAACAGAATGTCGGTATTACGGCCACTGATTTCAGCGCCGAGCTGGTAGATGGTGCGGACGACGATCGCCACCAGACCGACTGCCCCAATCCGCCACAAAAGCGGAACGAAGTTCGTCCTGGTCGCAAACAGACTCCGAGCCCACTCAAGTCCAGAAGTGGCCAGCGAAATTACCAAGGGCCGGGCGCCGAATGCCACATAGACGGCGACAACAGTGACACTCAGCCACAGCCCCCCTTGCCAGACAGTTTCGCCGCCGCCCACTATCAACCCATCAAGAATGGAATCCAGGTCCCAGAGTCTGCGGCTGATTCCGAGAGCGGCCAACACCGCAGTTGCTGTACCGATGCGAGCGATGCGCCGTGACGGGGGATGCGGCCTGGGCTCGGTGTCGAGCCGGGGCAAAATGAATAGCACCACTGCAAAAACTGCCAAAGGTGGGGAGGTAAAGGCGCCGGCAGCGGCCACGGCTCCTATCAGCCATGTCTTGCGGATCAGGAATGCGTATAGGAGCAACATCCCAAAAGCAAAGGCGGCGGTGTCGGTCAAGGTCGGGTAATAGAGACTGAACTTGAGGTTGGAGAAGTTCACAAAAAGCCCGGTGAAGCCGATCCAGGCAGCAGCTCGACTCAGCGACCAGGATCGGGCGATCAGATACCAGAGCCAGACGCTGCCCAACAGCAGCGTGAGATTCATCAGTCGAAAGAGTCCCACGGTCATTCCGATAGTGGCCTCTCCCGGCAGGAGGCGATGCGCCGCGTTGACCGCCAGACTGGGCAGAACCCTTCCCATCCGGTACGTATCGACGTACTTGAAATCCGGAAAGGACATCCCGAGCCTCCCGTATGTCTTGCCGTCGCCGAATCCAAAGCCCTCGCCAACCGGGATCAGCTCGCCAAAGCCCCACACCAGGACAAGCGCAAACGCAAGCAGTGCCAACATGGCAAGACCGTCGCGCCGACCGACAAGCGAAGAAGCTCGCTCCAGTTCATTGGGTGATGTGATAGGTGGCTCCGAGATACCGGCGATCATGACACACCCCCCACCCCCGTGCGAGTTTGGTAGCGCGGCCGCAACACAGGGAAGCGGGCGGCCAAAGGTCGCACAAACACAAGAACCGGCCTCAGAGAGGCCGGTTCTTGAAACTCGCTCGAAACCCGTTTCGAGCGAAACCTAGATTGCGTTCACGATGCTTTTGTCGAGCCCTGGGTAGGAACGAAGGTACTCACGACGCTCTTCGCCGAGTACTTCGACGATGCGGGCGTACTCATCGAGACGTCCTTGACGCTCATAGAGCTTGTGGGGACGCAGTAGCTCTTCGTCTGGGAAGTCTGGAAGAGACTTGGCGATGTAGTACCCAAAGTCAGGATCCTCTTCCCATTCAATGGTGCCGGAGACGATCCCCTGCACGACTGCGGAGCTGTGCTTGATCTTGACCTTCTTGGAACGCTCATCACCATCGGTGCCACCGACCCGGCCAGTGTTCATCAGATACACGTCGAGGTCGGGCATGGTGTCGAGAAGCTCCAACAGACGATTGCCCTGCAGGGCATCGTTGTGGAAGAAGAACGGGTTAGTTCCAGGAACCCGCAGGTTCTTGCCCATCTCTGCTGCACCACCGGCGGAGGTTCCCTTGGTCTCGCCGAGCATGAAGTAGGCGGCGGCCTGCTCACGCTTGAGCTTGGCAACAGCCGGGATCAGATTCTCGTTGCGGTTGAGCAACAGGAGATAGCTGGCCGGCGGTAGGTCAAGCGGGGAACGGTGCCGAATGTTTTCCAGCCCAAAGGTGGAGCGACCATTGGCAGTATCGGAGTCGTCAAAGAAATCGACGCTGCCGTCCTCGCTCACATGGGTGTTCTCTAACCAAGCGTCGGGCCGAGTGGTCCCGCCGTAGATGGTGGGCTCATCATCGGCGTCGAGACCGAAGGTCTTGGCGAAACAACCGTTCTCCGTTGTGTAGACATAGCCACCGGGCATCAATGCGTTGAAGTCATCCTGGACGGGCAACGAGCCGAGCTGCTGACGGAAGGTCGTCGTGGTCTTGCCGGTGCCCGACAATCCGAGGATGAGGGCAACCTTCTCCTCGCCATCGACATCCGGGAAAGCTTTGAGACCAGAGTGCAACGCTAGGCCTCCACGCTGGTAGACGAGGTGGTTCCACATGCGAAGCCCGCCCATCTTCGACTCGCCAAAGTAGTCGGAGCCCAAAACGCGGGTCACATAGTTCTCATGGTCAACGAGGATAAGACGTTCGTTCGGCTTGCCGGGGGCGCCGAATCCAGGGGTGTAGACAACGGTGAACTCGCGCTCGTAGTTCTCATCCTTGGGAAAGTACAGCTGTTGCTGCATTGCCGGGATGTTGGCTTGGGTCCGCTCCATGTAAAGAGCCGATGCGGTTTGGAACTTCGGATCTGGACCAATGTATCCCTCGATGAGGATCATGTCCTTGTCAGCGATGTAGGCGTCCTGCTTGGCTGCCCACTCGTTGTACTCAGACCGGGACATACGGTTCTGGTAGTTCTCTTCTTCTGTGATGAAGAACGTCGATGCAGCAAGACGAGCCTTGACCTCGGCCTTGTAGTTGAGGTTGCCGAACTCCGTCTCGGTAATGCGGGTCATGTGCTCCAGCACCCAACCTCGCATTTCCGCCTGGGTGGGGTTGACGGCGACTGAGCGTGCCTCAGGCAGCGCGAATGTCATAGGTCCTCCTTCAGGGAGCCTGCTTACAGGTGGTGTTATGGGTGGCACTGTAGCGGGAAGCAGTCGGGAGGGTGTTGGACAAATGCCGTGGAGGCTCGTCCCTTCCGACACTGGCCAGAGCCGCAACCAACCGACGAGGTGAACTGGCATTGTTCACCACACTCCCTGGCAGTTTCCAGGGCTTCATGACGGCAAAAACCTGCGGCCCGACCTCGAGCCGCAGGCTGCCATAAGTCGCTTCAGCTATGCGATCGTGATCGAGTCGTCCAGGTAAACATCCTGGATCGTCTGGAGCAGCTCGACACCCTCAGCCATGGGGCGCTGGAATGCCTTACGGCCGCTGATCAGACCAGTACCGCCGGCCCTCTTGTTGATGACCGCAGTCCGTACGGCATCAGCAAGGTCGCTTGCTCCGCCAGACGCGCCACCGGAGTTGATGAGACCAACCCGGCCCATATAGGTATTCACAACCTGCCAACGGGTGAGGTCGATCGGGTGGTCAGAAGTCAGCTCGGAGTAAACAAGCGGATGGGTCTTGCCAAAGCCGACCGCGCCGTAGCCATTGTTGCAATCAGGTTGCTTTTGCTTGACGATATCCGCTTCGATGGTGGCACCAAGGTGGTTGGCCTGGCCTGTCAGGTCGGCCGAGCCTTCGTAGTTCACACCATCGACTTTGAAGGCGTCGTTGCGGACGTAACACCACAAGACGGTGAACATACCGAGCTGATGAGCACGCTCGAAAGCTTCTGCGGTTTCTTGAAGCTGACGCGTGGCCAGGTCCGAACCGAAGTAGATGGTGGCGCCAACACCGGCGGCACCGAGATCAAACGCTTGGTCGACCGAGCCGTACATGACTTGATCGGCACCGTTGGGATAGGTCAACATCTCGTTGTGGTTGATCTTTACGATGAACGGAATCTTGTGGGCGTACTTGCGCGACACCATGGCGAGCACACCAAAGGTGGAAGCAACCGCATTGGTGCCACCTTCAATCGCCAGTTTCACGATGTTGTCAGGGTCAAAGTAGGCAGGGTTCGGTGCGAACGAGGCCGCGGCGGAATGCTCGATCCCCTGGTCTACGGGAAGAATCGATACGTACCCGGTTCCGCCAAGACGGCCGTGGTCATACAGGCTTTGCAGGCTGCGGAGCACCTGTGGGGTGCGGTCGCTGTACGAGAGGACACGATCGATGAAGTCGGGGCCGGGAAGACTCAACTGCTCCTTCTTGATCTTTGGCTCGTATGACAGAAGATCTTCAGCTTGGTCTCCGAGAAGAACAGCTAGGTCCATGACAGCTCCTTAGTCAATGCGCGGCTGCGCAGGTGTGTGTCAGAGAACATTATTGCGGATCCGGGTACGAAACGAAATCTGCACATGGCACCGGATCAAGGGACCCCTGGCACCAATCGACCAGGGGTCACGGGTGTTCCTCTATAGACCGAGTTGATCCGCAATCGAGGCGGCCACCGCATCGGCTTCGGCCACCAGCATCCGCTCCTGGGACTCGGCAGATTGACTCATGTCGCGGTCGGCAACCAGATCGACATATATCTTCAGTTTTGGCTCGGTACCGCTCGGCCGCACCAGGGCCCGGCCCCGCTCACCGAGGTCCAGCTCCATCAGAGGTGTCGCTCCCATATAGCGAGGACGATCCTCGGCACCGAAGCGGTAATCGGTCGATGCGGCAATCGCTACGCCTGCGGCTTCCTGCGGTGGGTTTTCAGCGATCCGTGCCATCGCGGCCGCGATCTGCACCGCACCCTCGCTCCCCGGCCGGACGATGCTCTTTTGTGTCGACACCCATAGACCGTGGCGCTCATAGAGCTTGGCCAGATAGTCGAGCACAGTTTCCCCACGGGCGATACAGGCGGCAGCCAGATCGGCGAAAACGACAGCAGCAGAGATCCCATCCTTGTCGCGGACTGCGGGGCCGACCGAATAGCCGAGAGCTTCTTCGTAACCGAAAACAAAGGTCCCTTCCTCTGCTTCCTCGAGGTCGAGCGCAGGATTCCAACTCCCCTTGTAGCCGGTGAGCGTCGTCGCTAATCCGGCGCCGTGGGCCTCAGCCACCCGCTCCAGCATTGGTGATGACACGATGCTGTTGAACACCAACGGTTTTTCGACTTGCGTGTTGGCCAGTACGTAGTCGCCAAGCAGCACTCCGATTTGGTTGCCGGTGAGGGCACGCCACCCGTCGGCGCGTTCCAGGCTGATCGCCAGCCGGTCGGTGTCAGGATCGTTGGCGATGATCAAACCAGCGCCGACCTCCTCGGCAAGCTCGCTGGCGAGATCCAACGCTCCCGGCTCCTCCGGATTCGGGAACGCCACCGTGGGGAAGTGGCCATCTGGTTCGAATTGCGCCGGTGTGGGGTGGAAGTCGGAATAGCCCGACACTGCCAATGCCTCTTCAACGAAGATGCCGCCAACGCCATGCAGTGGCGTGTAGACGATACGGAGATCTGAACCGGTTGCGTCGTCGGCACGGACCTTGGCCATGTCGTCAAGGTAACGCTCGAAGATGTTCTCAGGAACAGGCTTAGCCAGCTCACCACGATGCTTCTTCTTCAGACGGGGCACATCGACTGCGCCTGCCACTTCTGCGATCCTGGAGGCGACGTCTATGTCGACTGGTGGAACGATCTGGGCACCGTTCGTGTCGTAAACCTTGTAGCCGTTGTCGTAAGGCGGATTGTGACTTGCCGTGATCACAATGGCAGCCCGCGCCCCAAGCTGCAGAGCCGCATATGCGACCACGGGCGTGGGCACAACGTCGGGGAAATAGCGCACCAGGATCCCCGCCGCGGTGAGCACCCCAACCGCATCCTTCTGGAATCGCTCACTGGAGAGTCGGGCGTCACGGCCAATGACCACTGGCTTCTCTGAGTCCGGAGAGCGTTCGATCAGGTATTCGGCGAGCCCGCGCGTCGTTCGGATAACAACGGCTCGGTTCATTCGGTTCGAGCCACCTTCGACCCGGCCGCGTAGTCCGGCCGTTCCGAACATCAGCGAGCCGTCCATCCGCTCGCTCAACTCGGCGACATCGCCGGCGTCGAGCAGAGCTTTCAGATCTTTGCGAGTCTTCTTCTCTGGGTCGGCAGCGATCCAGGCTTCGGTCCGGTCTCTG
>JASJHC010000218.1:0-4609 GCA_033791245.1 Acidimicrobiia bacterium
GAGCCTCACGCAAGCAGGGGGAATGGTGGGGGACTTACGTTCGGCACACGGGGAGGGAACCTATGAATTTAGAAAGAAGCTTTCAGAGTAGGTCCAGACCGTTTGTTACGTGACAAGGCAGTGAAAACAGACAGGAATAAAACACCGTCCCCTTGCCTCCTCTGTTATGTCTGGAGCGCATAAATTCGCTCTTCTCCAACAGTCTACGCTTCGCGCTCTGCGTAGCCAACGACTTATTTCTACACGCGTTCTGTAGCGATCGGGTGATCATCTCCCTTCTCCTAGACTTGCCGACAGTGGAAACCCCAATAACCCTTGCAATTGCATACCTCCTCGGCAGTGTCGACACCGGAGTAATCGTCCCCCGATTGCTCGGTGTCAACATCTACGAGCATGGCAGTGGCAACCCAGGTGCCTCCAATGTGATGCGCACCATGGGCAAAAAGGTCGGCGCCGCGGTAATGCTCGGCGATGCGTTGAAGGGGCTGCTGGCGGCCCTTATCGGTGCTTGGATGGTTAGCAGCACGATCGCGTTCTGGTGCGCCCTCGCCGCCGTGGTTGGGCATGTGTTTCCCCTGTGGCACAGATTCAAGGGCGGACGCGGTGTGGCTACGGCTATCGGTGCGGTGGTGTTCCTTGAACCTTGGTTTGGTCTTGTCTTGGTGCTCGGCTGGGGCGGAACCGTTGCTGCCACCAAGACCGCCTCGATTGCGTCCCTCGGGGCGATGGCGCTGTATGTGCCAGGGTACGCTCTGTTTGGCTGGAGAGGCTGGCCACTCTTAGCGGCGGCGCTGACGGCGCTGCTGGTCGTCGTACGCCACTCGGGGAATATCAAGAGACTCATCGGTGGCAAGGAACAGACAGTCGAGACACAATGAGACCACTTGAACAAGCACAAAGAGACGTGCTCGCCGCCATTGAACAACTGCCCGCCGGGCGAATCGAATTGGCCAACGCTGCTGGTCTTGCGCTTGCTGAGGCAGTGGTGGCTCGTCACGATCTGCCGCCCTTCGCCAACTCGGCCATGGATGGGTACGCCGTTATCGCCTCCGATGTTGCGGAGCCTCCGGTCGTGCTCGACGTACTCGAAGACGTTGCCGCCGGCAGTGTTCCCACTCAGGTAGTCGTCCCCGGGAGCGCAATCAAGATCATGACCGGAGCTCCGATGCCTGCGGGTGCAGACACCGTGGTTCCCGTAGAAGACACCGAGCCGGGTGAGACCAGCGTCAGGATCCTTGCGGCGTGGCCGCACGGATCCTCCGTTCGCCCTGCTGGGGGTGACGTGTCAGCTGGGACCACTGTGCTTCAGATCGGGGAGCGACTAACCCCGGCACGGCTTGGCGTATGCGCATCGCTTGGATACGACCGGCCGCTGGTACGGCGTCGTCCGCGGGTGGCCATCATGTCAACGGGAGACGAGATTGTTGGGCCCGAGACTGCTGAGCTCGCTCCTGGCAAGATCCGTGACGCCAACCGATTCACGTTGCGCGGCAGCCTCGACGAGCTGGGTGTCGAGGTCATCGACATGGGCATCGTCGGCGATGATGCCGCCGCGCTCAGAGACCGGTTTGCGGAAGCCGCTTCCGTCTCTGACGTCGTCGTCTCGAGTGGCGGTGTATCGATGGGGGAATACGATCTAGTGAAGCATTTGCTCGCTGAATTGGGCTCGGTTGACTTCTGGAAGGTTGCAATGAAGCCGGCCAAGCCATTTGCATTTGGACGACTCGGGGACACTCCGTTCTTTGGTCTGCCCGGGAATCCGGTATCGGTAGCTGTTGCCTACGAGCAGTTCCTCCGTCCCGCCCTGCTCCACATGATGGGCGCCAGTTTCCTCTTTCGACCCCGCTTCATGGGAGTTCTCAAAGAGACCGTGGTGACCGACCCGGAGAAGGTTGTCTTCTTGCGGGTGGCGATCGTCCCCGGAGCCGATGGCCTGCTGCAAGCCAGCCTGAGCGGGGCGCAAGGCTCGAACATCCTCACCGCACTTGCCGCTGCTGATGCCCTTGCGGTGATCCCGGTCGGAATAGCCGACGTCGCTGCAGGCACCCTCGTCGAGTTGGAGATGTTGCGCATGCCCGAATCCAGAACCGCCGCGGAGGTGACCAATGTCTGACGGCTTCACCCACTTGAACGAAGACGGAAATGCCCACATGGTGAACGTCGCTGCCAAGAGTGTGACAGAGCGGGTAGCGATCGCCGAGGCGCAAGTGTTGATGTCCGACGCGGTGCGACGACGACTCTTTGCCGGCGATCTGCCCAAGGGTGACGCTCTTGGCGTTGCCCGTATCGCCGCCATCATGGCGGCCAAGCAAACGTCGACGCTCGTGCCGCTGTGTCACCCCATCCCCATCGATGCTGTCGACGTTGACATCGCGGAATCCGACCAGGGCGTGACGGTGACCGTAACGGCCCGCACTACAGCGAAGACGGGAATCGAGATGGAGGCGATGACCGCAGCCTCCATCGGTGCTGTGTCCATCTATGACATGGTGAAGGGCCTCGATCGTGGCGCGGAGATCGCCGCGGTGCGGCTGCTGCACAAGAGCGGCGGCAAGTCGGGGGAGTGGAACCGGTGAGAGCCGTCGTCGTGACCGTGAGTGATCGAGTGTCTGCCGGCGAAGCCGAGGATCGCTCGGGCCCGGCTGCCGTCTCCAAACTCGCCGAGTTCGGTATTGAGGGCGCTGAGGTCGTGGTTGTTGCCGACGGGGTCGAATCTGTCAGCGAGCTGCTGCGGTCATTGCTTGGCGGACATGATCTGATCATCACCACCGGTGGGACCGGTTTCTCTCCGCGTGACCTAACCCCCGAAGCAACCCGTCTAGTCATTGATCGTGAAGCGCCGGGTTTGGCAGAGGCCATGCGGGCGGCGACCTTTGGCAAAGTGCCCCATGGAATGCTGTCGCGGGGAGTGGCAGGCATTGCTGCAGCGACCCTAATTGTGAATCTTCCCGGCTCTGTAAGGGCCGTCGAGGAGTCCCTTGACGTGGTGGGCCCGGCGCTGCAACACGGCGTTGAATTGCTCATTAGGGGTCAAAGCGACCACAATACGTGAGTACCCGTTTGGGACGTGCGGGCCGAAATGCTTGGTTGCGCGCGTGGCGCTGCCTACGCTCGGTGGTGGACGGAGTAAGGATCTAATGGAGATATTGGCCTTCCTGATCATTGGAGGCGTCTGGGCGGTCTTTTTGTTGCCCAGCTTCTTCGAGAGTCAAAAGAGTGCCTCTTTGAGTTCCACTCGTAATTTTGCGCGTAGCAACGACCTGTTGGCGTCTGTTGCAATGCAGTCGACCGAGACGGTGCGGGCTGCGGGAGTGGCACGGCGGCGGCGTCGTCGTTCGGTTGCGCTGCTTGGCACAGGCGCTCTCGGTTCCTTAGCGGCGGCAGTGATGATGGGCAGCACCATCTGGCTGGGCGTCACCATCGTGTTCGACGTTCTGCTGGCTGGCTTCGTCACGGCGCTGCTGCAGGCAAAGGTGCAGCGCTTCCATCCGGTTGCTTCCGTCGTATCCATCGACCTCACCGGGCAAGAACACATCCCCGAGAGGGATGTCATGTCCACCGTCCGCGTAGTGGCGGGCTGATAACTGGTGTCCAACCTTCTGAACCTCGACCAGCTCGAAGCCGAGGTACGCAGCGAACTCGACGAGAAGTTTGCGGCCCGTGAACTAGCCCTCAAGAACTGCCGCAAGATCATCCAGGCGTCGTCCAAGGCAATCCGGGCACTACACCGCGGCGATGTCGAGGCAGCTGATGGGCTGCTGGCCGATGGCCGGGCGCTCATCGACGAAGCAGAAGCTCCGCTCAAGGAACACCGTGACATCTACCACGCAGGTTTCTTTTACGATGCCGTCAAGGAGTACGCCGAGGCGGAACTGACCAAGGCGTTGGTGCTACACCAGCCGCTGCCACTCCCGTCGGACCTTGGCCTCCATGCGGTGCCTTACCTCAAGGGTCTTGGTGAGGCCGTCGGCGAGCTGCGGAGACGGTTGCTCGATCAGCTGCGCAAAGGCGAATTGGCCAAGGGCGAGGCGACCTTTACGGACATGGAGATCATCCACGATCTGCTGGCCGCTCTCGACTACCCCGATGGCATGACCTCATCTCTGCGCAGGACAACCGATGTGGCCCGTGCGCTAATCGAACGCAGCCGTGCCGACCTGACCACGACCATCGTGCAAGAGAGATTGCGTCGGCAACTAGAACAGCATTGATCCTCGCTACACTTGCTCCCGCCCTGGGGGTGTAGCTCAGCTCGGCAGAGCACTACGTTCGCAACGTAGGGGTCAGGGGTTCAAATCCCCTCACCTCCACCAGGAAGAAGCCCTTGCGCAGCAAGGGCTTCTGGCGTATTGGGGGTTGGGGGGCTAGTTCCCGGATGCGCGCTCCGTGCGCGTTTCGTGCGCGATCGCGCCGATGACCAGCTCCTCGAGACGGTCCGCAGCCTCCTCGTCGAGGGCTTCATCAAGGTGCCCGTAGATGTCAAGGGTCCGGGAGCGACGTTGTGGAGATCGACAGTTCCGACGAGGAATTGATCGCGCAGGCCAGCACTTGTGTCAATTCTCTTGGGCTTGCGCAGACCGATCCGGGTGTGTGGAGAGAGCGGCTTGAG
>JASJHC010000219.1:0-3199 GCA_033791245.1 Acidimicrobiia bacterium
ACTCGTCCATGACTGTTGCCGTCATCGGAGTGGCGCTGCTGGCGTATGCAGTCGTGAAGCTCCTGGATGCCGGGGACAAAGCGGACGCACTTGCTGCGGGATTCGCAGGTATGGCAGAGGCGGGAGCGCCGACGGCTGCCCACGCCGTAAGCACCGGACTTGGGTTCTTCGTTCTGATCGTGGGCACGGTACTTGTGACCTTCGGGGGAGCGATGGGCTTCATGAGCAAAGACGACGCATAGCCAGAACAGACAATCAACACCTTTTGAGGGGCCGCGCTGCGGCCCCTCAACGCGTTTCGAATGAATTCCATGTGCTCGATCGAGGCTAGGTTTCTAGGTGTGACTGAGTACCTGCACCCGTTGGCCGCCCCCTTCCGCCTCGACGGCGACGGTGACGAAGCAGTCTTGCTTTTGCACGGATGGACTGGATCCCCTGCCCACCTGCGTCCCCTCGGAGCAACGCTTGGCGAGGCCGGATACACGGTCGTTGCGCCCCTGTTGGCTGGCCACGGCACCACGCTCGAGGACATGGTCGAGACAGGTTGGCGTGATTGGATGAGATCGGCGGCCGAAGCTGCAACCGACATTCTGGCCGCCGGACAGCGGCTTCACCTCGTTGGGCTGTCAATGGGCGGTGTCATGTCTCTGCTGCTGGCTCCAGTTTTCGAAGCCTCCTCGGTGGCCACTATTAACGCTCCACAGCGTGTCTGGGACCGACGCACCAAATTGGCGACCGCATACCGCGGTAGCAAACGGATCGATCTAGGCGAACCACCCGCTCCGGCACCGCCGGAGATGGTCGAGTTTCAACAGCAATACACCGGCACTCCCATTGGAACAGTTGCGGAGTTGGGCGACCTCATCATCGCGGCACGACACAATCTACAAAGGGTCACGTGCCCGGCGCTGGTCATCCAGTCCCGGGTCGATGAGACGGTCAAGCCGGTGAGTGCAGAGATCATCTATGACGGTCTTGGCTCCACCCAAAAGGGTCTGGTGTGGCTCGAAGAGTCCCGTCATGTGGCGTTGCTTGACGTCGAACGGGATGTCATTGCTGACGCCATTGTCGACCATCTCAAGTCAACCGCTTCCAACCAAATCTGATTGGGCCATTACTAAGGGGACTTTGGTCCCTCAAATACTGTGATTCGTCCACGTAGAGTGCACCGGAGGAACGTGTCTTAGGAGGACTGAATGGGTGACCAACCCAAGGCCATCGAAAACCTGCTTACCGAAGAGCGGCTATTCCCGCCTTCTGACGCCTTTGTCGCCGCCGCAAATGTCGGCCCCGAGGTCTATGACGAAGCCGACGCCGATTATCTGGCGTTCTGGAAGAAGCAAGCGCTAGAGAGAGTTACGTGGTTCAAAGAGCCGACTGTGGTTCTTGACGATTCGAATCCTCCATTTTTCAAGTGGTTCAGCGATGGCGAACTAAACGTCTCGTACAACTGTCTTGATCGTCACCTCGAAGATAAGGGCGACAAGGTTGCCTTCCACTTCGTCGGCGAGCCGGGCGACAGTCTCGATATCACTTACAGCGACCTGTATGAAGAGGTCACCAAGCTGGCCAACGGCCTCAAGAGCCTCGGTGTAGAAAAGGGCGACCGGGTCGCCATCTACCTCGGCATGGTTCCTGAGCTTCCTGTGTCCCTGCTGGCATGTGCCCGTATCGGTGCCATCCACTCCGTCGTGTTCGGTGGGTTCTCCTCTGATTCACTTGCGGACCGGATCCAGGACTCGGAATGCAAGGTCTTGATCACCGGCGACGGCGCCTGGCGTCGCGGCAATGTTGTCTCGTTGAAGGCGGTTGCCGACGAGTCGGTCTCGCGCTCACCTTCGATCGAGAAGGTCATCGTTGTCAAGCGCACTGAGAACGAGATCGAGTGGACGGACAAGGACATTTGGTACCACGACCTCATCGCCGACCAGCCTGTCGGGTGTGAACCAGAGGTCATGAACGCCGAAGATCCACTGTTTATTCTCTACACCTCAGGGACCACCGGCAAGCCAAAGGGAATCGTCCACACCCAAGGTGGGTATCTGACTCAGATCTCGACGACACACGACTATGTCTTCGACATCAAAGACGACGATGTCTACTGGTGCACAGCCGATATCGGCTGGGTAACCGGTCACTCCTACATCACGTACGGTCCTCTGGCCAATGGTGCAACCAGCATCATGTACGAAGGCGCACCGAACTACCCCGGTCTTGACAGGCTGTGGCAGATAGTCGAGGACTACAAGTGCACCATCTTCTACACAGCACCAACAGCTATCAGGGCATTCATGAAGTGGGGCGACGAGCACGTCACCAAGCATGATCTCTCGTCACTGCGCCTGTTGGGCACGGTCGGTGAGCCGATCAACCCCGAGGCATGGATGTGGTACCACGAGTTCATCGGTGGCGGGAATTGCCCGATCGTTGACACTTGGTGGCAGACCGAAACCGGCGCCATCATGATTACCCCGCTCCCGGGAGCAGTGGCGACGACACCGGGTTCGGCCACCAAGCCGTTCCCCGGCATCGGTGCCGACATTGTCGACGAGGAGGGCAATTCCGTTCCCCTCGGCGGCGGTGGCTTCCTAGTCATGCGTCGTCCCTGGCCCGCCATGTTGCGGACCATCTATGGAGATGACCGTCGCTACGAGGACACCTACTGGTCACGGTTTGATGGCATGTACTTTGCGGGTGATGGCGCCAAGCGTGATGAGAACGGCTACTTCTGGCTGCTCGGTCGTGTCGACGACGTCATGTTGATCGCCGGTCACAACATCTCGACTACAGAGGTCGAATCGGCCCTGGTCAGTCACCCTGCTGTCGCCGAAGCTGCCGTAGTCGGGCGAGCCGACCCGGTCACCGGTCAGGCCATCGCAGCATTCGTAACGTTGCGCAGCGAGTTTGAGGGCAGCGACGAGTTGCTCGCCGAGCTTCGCAACCACGTATCGACCTCGATCGGCCCGATCGCAAAGCCAAAAAGCATCGTCTTCACCGACGACCTCCCCAAGACGAGGTCCGGCAAGATCATGCGGCGTTTGCTCAAGGATATTTCGGAACAGCGGCAGCTTGGTGACGTCACCACGCTTGCCAATGCCGATATCGTCCAAGAGATCGCCGCCAAGTCGCAAGCGAGCTCCAACGACTAGCCAAGCTAGGCCCAAGACAAAAGAACGCCTCCCCACTTCAGTTGGGGGGG
>JASJHC010000220.1:0-3093 GCA_033791245.1 Acidimicrobiia bacterium
CCGTCTGATGCTGCGGCTAATCACCGCTGGCCTGGAGCGGGGAGCACAGAACCTCACATTGGAGGTCCGGGCAACCAACGAGGGCGCACAGCGGCTCTATAACCGGTTTGGAATGGTCGCCGTTGGGGTGCGCAAGCACTATTACCGCGATGACGACGCCGTCATCATGTGGGCAACCGATATCAATCAGCCTGAGTACGCGGTCCGTCTCGACGAGATCCGCCGCGCTCTCGAGGAGCGACGATGAGTAGACCGCTGATCCTCGGGATCGAAACCAGCTGCGATGAGACAGGTGTGGCTGTCGTATCTGGCCACGACATTTTGGCGACGGTGCTGTCGTCGCAGATTGACGACCATGCCCGGTTTGGCGGCGTTGTGCCCGAGGTCGCCGCCCGTGCTCACATTGAGGCAATCCGTCCGATGGTGCACATGGCGCTGCGGCAGGCTGGGGTTCATTCGGACCAGCTGGACGCAGTTGCTGCCACTCGAGGCCCGGGTCTGGTTGGTGCCCTGATGGTCGGGTACTCGTTTGCCAAGGCAATGGCATGGACTCTCGATACTCCGTTTATTGGTGTTGACCATATGGAAGGGCATCTGTTTGCTCCCCGCCTTGAGCATGGCGACTTCGAACCGCCCGCCATTGTGTTGTTGGCCTCCGGCGGACACAGCCAGATTGTTCACGTGCGAGGCTGGGGTGACTATGAGATTATGGGGGCGACCATCGACGATGCCGCCGGCGAGGCTTTCGACAAGATCGCCCGGTTCATGGGCCTGGGGTTCCCTGGTGGGCCCGCCATCGACAAGGCGGCTGATGGTGGTGACCCCAGCATTGTGAAGTTCCCGAGGGCACTCCGGGATCAGCCATACAACTTTTCGTTCTCCGGACTCAAGACCTCCGTCATCACCTATCTGGAGAAGGCGAAGGCATCGAACACGGTGCCACCTCTCCCGGATGTGGCCGCCGCGGTACAGGAAGCCATCGTTGATGTGCTGGTTGCCAAGACCTTCAACGCGGTCGATGCGACTGGGGTCGACCGCGTGGCTGGGCGCGGGGGAGTGCTGGCCAATCGGCGGCTCCGGGCCAAGCTCCAAGCAGAAGCGGACAAGCATGGTGTTGCTTTGCATCTGCCGTCGCCGGCGTTGTGTACCGACAACGGTGCGATGATCGCGGCTGCCGGCGAGTTCCGACTCGAACGTGGCGAGATCACTCCCTGGGCTACGGACGTCAGCTCTTCTCTCCGATTGGGTAGCTGATGCAGATCCGGGATGAGTTGTGAGTCGCGGGTTTCGGCTGGGGTCGATACGTGGCGTTGATGTAGTTGCTGATCTCTCGCTGTTCTTCATTGCTGGCCTGCTCACCTGGTCGCTGTACACCGATTTGGATCGTGCTTTCCCTGGAACCGGATCGGATGCGGTGCTATTTGCTTCAGTGGCAGGTGGTGCACTGTTCTTCGGCAGCGTGTTCCTTCATGAACTCAGCCACTCGCTCGTCGCCCTTCGGCGCGGTCTCAGTGTGCGACGGATTCGGCTCTTCATCTTCGGAGGGGTTTCGGAGATCGAGGAGGAGGCAGCGACACCATCGGATGAACTGGCGGTGACCCTGGCCGGCCCGGCCACATCGTTGGCCCTTGGCGTTCTGTTCATGGCTATCGGCTGGCTGTTGTCCTCAGCCCTACCCCTTCCGGCACGAATCTCGTTGATTCTGGGTGTCGCCAACTTGTCGATAGGCCTGTTCAACCTGCTGCCGGGGCTGCCCTTGGATGGCGGGCGAATGCTGCGCGCTCTCGTGTGGCGGCGCAGCGGCGACCGAACCCGGGCGACGCAGCTGGCGGTGACTACCGGTCGGATAATGGGAGCCAGTCTGATGGCCGGGGGAGTAGGCCTCACCGTGGTGAGCGGAGACATATCTGCGCTGTGGTTTGTAGCAGTTGGATGGTTCCTGTTTGAGGCGGCATCTACTTCGGCCGTGCAGGAGGAGTTCCAGTCGCGTATCGAGGGCGTCAGTGTCGGCGACGTGATGCGGCGTACCGAGCTTGCAATAGACGGCGCATTGACAGTGACGGCGGCTCTGGACCTCCACGGCTGGGGCGACAGATTGCGCGCCATGCCGGTAGCCGCCGATGGTCGCGTCGTCGGCATATTCGGTACCAAAGAGGTTTCCGGGGTGGATCTAGTAGCGCGGGGGCGGACCACCGTTGCAGACGCAATGACTGTCATCGGACCGGGAGATGTTGTGTCGTCAGATGTCGCTTTGCGACGTGCGCTCATGCCGGAAACGGGAGCCGCCGGGGTGCTTGTTGTTGTTGAAGCGGGCGAGGTGGTGGGGCTGCTGACGGCAGAGGAGCTGAGCCCCCTTCTTGGTGACTTATCCGCCAAACGCCGTCGCTGAGCAGCCGCCTGGACCGCCTCTTAGGTCTCTAGCACTCGTCTTGTTCGTCTGCTAGCACTTGCACTGAGAGAGTGCTAACATCTGGCACTCGACTAACAAGACTGCTAATCCTCGGAAGGAGGAAGTCGGATGAATCTCAAACCCCTGGGTGACCGCATCGTGGTCAAGCCTGAGGAAGAGGCAGAGTCACGCACCGCAAGCGGACTCGTCATTCCCGATACCGCAAAAGAAAAGCCCCAATTGGGCTCGGTACTTGCGGTAGGTCCCGGCGAGTACAAAGACGGTGAGCGGATTCCGCTCGACGTCGCCGTCGGTGATGTTGTTTTCTACTCGAAGTACGGCGGCACTGAGGTCAAGGTTGAAGGTACTGATTACCTCATCCTCTCGGCCCGTGACGTACTCGCCGTTCTCGCATAGGAAGGCTGTTAACAAATGGCTGCAAAAGAACTTAAATTCAGTGAGGAGGCCCGTCGTGGTCTCCAGGCGGGCGTAGACAAGATCGCCAACACCGTAAAGGTGACACTCGGCCCCAAGGGTCGCAATGTCGGGTTGGAGAAGAAGTGGGGCGCTCCCACCATCACCAATGACGGTGTCACAATCGCAACGGAAATCGAACTCGACGACCCATTCGAGAACATGGGTGCCCAGCTCGCCAAAGAGGTTGCGAACAAGACCAACGATGTTGCCGGTGACGGCACCACCAC
>JASJHC010000221.1:0-11350 GCA_033791245.1 Acidimicrobiia bacterium
AGCGATCGAGGCAAACTCGATCATGGCTACTGCCGGATCCACCGCGGGTATTTCGCTGGTCAGGTCATCGTCAGACATAGTTCAACGCACCGACCACTGTCACCCGGCGCACCCTGGAGAACGTCCGCGGACGAGTCAGGCCTTCGCCTGTTGGCGAGGCAATCGAGAACGAGGTGAAGCCCTCTCCTCCCTCGCCGAGCCCTGCATAGTTTGGCCCGTTGGCCACAAAGATGCTGCAGTTCATTGCCCGCGCCATCTTGGTGATGGTCGCCACGTTGGTTGAGTGAATTGAGGCGGTATGCCGGAAGCCGTGTTCGGAACGAACGGCAAGATCGATAGCGACATCGACATCACGGACCCGGACAACGGGCATCACCGGCATCATCTGCTCGGTCCACACCAGAGAGTGCTCGATCGGCACCTCAGCTATAAGCAGCCGAATCGACGGATCAACGCTGACCCCAATTGCTCCAAGGATGGTGTGGGCGTCTTTGCCAATCCACTCCCCGTTGATGTGACCGGGCTTCGATGGCTCACCCAGCTCCGTGAAGATGACCCGCTCCAGCCTCTTGAGCTCGTGCTCTTTCAGCCGATAAGCCCCAGCTGCGGTCATCGCCTGGATAAGGCGGTCGGCGACGGTGTCCACAACGATCGTTGTCTTCTCGTCGATACAGATGATGTTGTTGTCAAAAGAGGCGCCGTTCACGATGTCGCGTCCGGCCTTGCTGATATCCGCCGTCTGGTCGACAACCGCGGGTGGATTACCCGGACCCGCAGCGATGGCCTTCTTCTGGGTCTTGAGAGCCTCTTTGACCACTCCTGGCCCACCGGTAACCAGCAGGACCCGCACGTCCGGGTGATACATCACCGCTCTGGCGCTTTCCAGAGTCGGATTCGGGATCGCCGTGATCAGATCTTGCGGACCGCCCGCCGACACAATGGCCCGGTTGAGCAGTTTGATGTTCTCTACCGAGACGCGCTTGGCGCTCGGATGGACGTTGAAGACGACAGCATTGCCGGCAGCGATCATCGCAATGGAGTTGTTGATGATCGTTGAAGTGGGGTTGGTCGTTGGAGAGATCGAGCCGATCACACCGTACGGCGCCCACTCGGTCACCATCATTCCGTCGTCACCGGTCACGGCATGGGGCTCAAGATCCTCAGGTCCTGGCGTTCCCATGGTGACAATTCGATTCTTGATGATCTTGTCGTCGGCGCGTCCTAGGCCCGTTTCCTCACGAGCCATATACGCAAGACGTTCGCCTTCACGCAGCATCGAGGCCCGCATTGCCTCCACGATTTTGCGTCGACCGTCGAGACCCATGTCACGGAACTGGGTGAACGAACGACGCGCCGCAGCCACAGCTGCATCGATCGTCGGGTAGATGCCCTCACCAAGCTGCTCCTCATAGGCAGCAAGCTCATCGCTTGCGGCCAGAGCCGGCCCGGTCCTGCCTGCCGAGTCGACGGCAGCTACGCGGCCTTTGACCCTCTCGATAATGGCCTTGACATCATGGTCATTCAGCATGACTCAGAGCTCACTTCTGGTACTTGGTGTCGCCATTGACTTCCCAGGTGTCGACGATCGCCATGATCACCGCATCGCAAGGCTTGTCTTTGGTCATCACGGTCTGGCGAGCCGAGCTGCCTGAGGCGTACAAAACGACTTCATCTACGCCTGCACCGACCGCGTCGGCAGCAATGACGTAGCTTCCCGTTTCCTCGTTGTCGACGCCCAACTGGCGTACAACGAGGAACTTCAAACCTTCGAGCAGCTCTTCCTTGCGGCTAGCCACAAGCGTCCCTGCCACCCTTCCCAGATGCATGGATTACCTCCTTGACCAAGATTTCTGTAGACAGATGTCTGTCTCGCCACATCTCAGCTATGGGTGGCTAACGGATCTCCTGCTCAGCCTCATCATTGCGTCCCAGAGGTAGGACCAAATCAACGTTGAGGTGAGGACGAGCGATAACGTGTGTGGCGATAACCTCGCCGACTTTCTCAGCACCACGGACGCCGGCGTCGATGGCGGCCTTCACGGCTGCGACATCGCCACGGACCACTGCGGTTACATAGCCGCCGCCGGTCTTTTCGTACCCGACGAGTTCGACCTTCGCCGCCTTAACCATCGCATCTGAGGCCTCGACCATTGCCGCAAAACCCCGAGCTTCAATCATTCCAAGAGCTTCAGCCATAGGAAGCATCTCCTTTCGTTACGTGTATTAAGTCTTCTCGCGTCCGGTGACGCCCTCGATTGCCGCCGCGGCAGCCCGCCAACCGACATCGATGTCCGCCTCTTCCCCTGCCAGATACATGCGGCCCATTGAGCCGTATGACCGGACTTCGAGAATGTTGATATCTGCTGCCTTCTCTGCCTCGTTGGCGGCAAGTGCCGAATAGACCGCAGGCTCGCATTCAAGAAGGTAGAGCGTTTGGCCGGGGATGATCATGTGGCCGTGGCGGTCTCGGTTGACCAGCTGAGCATGGTGATCATCAATACGGCGGATGATCTGGCTCGACAGCAGCCGGGGCTTGATCCGGTCCTCTTCGGTCAATCCGATGGCGTCGAGGATGGCCTCGCCGGCGGCGCGAGTCTCAGCCTGGTCGGGAGAGTGCAACTCCAAGACACCGAAGTAGCGCTCGATAATCTGCATACCCGGCCACACCTTCGTCGCCTTGAGGGCGATGTCCGTGAGACGGTTGATCTCGATTCCGGGGGCGACCTCTACCCATAGCGATGCGTCGTAGGCGAGTGGCAGGAAGCCCTTGGCGACGGTGCCCAAAAACGCCGCATACTGCGGCTGCAAGCTGTCTAGAAAAGCATATGACCTGAGCTCAATACCGGTCGCCATTTGTGTCTCCTTCATGTCCGCCAACAATCTGTACACCAGCAGACGCGCCGATCCGGGTCGCTCCTGCAGCAATCATGTCCTCAACATCTTCGAGAGTGCGCACCCCGCCAGAGGCTTTGACTCCCATGTCCGGTCCGACGGTCTCTCGCATCAAAGCCACGTCGTAAACCGTGGCGCCACCAGAACCGAAGCCGGTAGAAGTCTTGACGAAGTCGGCCTTCGCCTCTTTCGACAGCGAGGAGGCGATGACTTTCTCTTCGTCAGTAAGCAGCGCGGTCTCCAGGATCACCTTGCATAGCCCGCCGACCTCGTGGGCTGCTTCTGCGACTTGGGCAATATCTTCTCGTACCTGGTCGTAGTTGCCCGACTTGAGGGCGCCGACATTGATAACCATGTCAACTTCGCGGGCTCCTTCGCGCAGCGCCCGACGAGCCTCCATTGCCTTGATCGCGGTGGTCGTCGCACCCAGCGGAAACCCAATAACGGTGCAAGTGACAACGCCAGAACCACGCAAGGCCTCGGCAGACCGCTTGACCCAAGTCGGATTGATGCACACAGAAGCAAACTTGTACTCCCGCGCCTCGGCACAGACTTCATCGATATCCGCCGCAGTGGCCTCGGGCTTGAGCAGCGTATGGTCGATGTAACGCGCCAGGTCTATCGGCACATCGGCGCCATCGCCATGGAAACTGACCCGATCAGCACCGTTGGCAACAACGTTGCGTACCGCTTCCGGTGATTGGCAGACGTCGTAACGCATCGTCAGAGCGGTGAGCACTTCCTGCGTTACCGCGTCGATTAGCTTTTCCCGATCCATGCGTCTCCTAAGAGCTCAGATAACGTTGTTCAACTTCAGTGATCATGCCGACCCGGCGGGCGTGACGATCGCCGCCCCAATCCGTGGCAAGCCACTCTTGAACGATCTGCCAGGCCAACCCTTCCCCGATCAGTCCCGCACCCAACGTGAGGACATTGGCGTGATTGTGCTCCCGACTGTTGCGGGCGCTTGAGAGGTCATAGCAAAGCGCAGCACGTACTCCAGGAACCTTGTTGGCGACCATACATGACCCGATACCTGCTCCATCGACAACTATCCCCCATCTGGCGCTCCCCGATGAGACCGCCTTGGCAACGGTGTGTGCAAAGTCGGGATAGTCAACCGATGCGGTCGAGTCGGTGCCGCAGTCCAGCACCTCGTGGCCTTGCTCGCGTAAGCGGAACGCCAGTCTTTCCTTCAGTGGGAAGCCACCATGATCGGCGCCGATGGCGATTGTGCCCGCAGAGTCCATGGCCGGGGTTGCGTGAGGCGGGGCCGGGGCAGGCGCTGGTTCGCCAGACTGGTCGCTGAGGACTCCGTCGACGATTCGCGTGACCATCTCGCGCACGTCTTCGCTGCCAGGACGACCTGGGATGCGACTTTGAGGTGGGGGCGTCATCAACCGCTTTCTACGAACGAAGGCCATCCTAGAACCCTCAGCCAGAGAGACGAGCCAGAGAGAAGGTATTGGTGATATCCGATCTCGACTCCGGCAGCCGTATTATGAATCCATGACCGACAACGATCCTGCATTCCTCTGGGAAACTGAAGCACTCCGCTCCAATCCACAACGGACAACTGAGGCGGATCTCGACAATGCGCAAGAACCGACCCCAAACGGTCAGTGGGTGACCTTGCGCGAAGCCTCCCGTGCCACCGGTATCCCAGTCGAGACGCTTAGGAAATGGGCCCGTCGTGCCACGGTCCCGACCTATCTCGCGGCAGCTCAAGGCGGAACCAATATTCGGCTGGTCGATCTCGAAGGTGTTGAGCGACGGGCTGCAGACCTGGGAAGACCGATCGAACCCACGCCGGTTGCGGCACAGCCGGAAGCGGCGGCGGCCGCCGCCGCGGTGCCCGCACCAGCGCCACCGACCGCGGCACCGCAGCCACCACCGGGAACGATGATTGTTCCGGTTGACGCCTGGAACAAGATGCTGAATCAGCTGGGCAATCTCCACGAGGCAGGCCAGAGCCTTGCCGAAGCACGGGAACGTGCGGCCAAGGCCGAGACCGAAGCCAAGTTCCTCAGGGAACGTCTTGCCGAGCTGCGCCAAGGGCCGACACCGACGCCATCTCCACCTGTCGAGGCAAACCCTGCGCCCCCAGCAGCGGCGAATTTCCCGGCCGACGCACCTGAGAAAGTCTGGCGCTACCTCATGCGTCGCGTCCGGGATCGGGGTAATACCTGATTCTCACTCAGGGTGTACTGGTATTAGCCTCGCTCCCATGACCGCACCCGCGATCTCCGCACATAACCTTGGCCACGCCTACGGCGACTTCGTGGCTCTACATCACCTCGACCTCGAAGTGCCCAGCGGGCGCATTGGTCTCGTCGGTGCCAATGGAGCCGGCAAGACCACCCTCATCAAGATCCTTCTCGGGATTCTGCACCCGACAGTTGGCAACGTTGCGGTGCTCGGCGTCGATCCTGAGGAAGACGTGATCGCAGTCCGGTCGCGCATCGGCTACATGCCAGAGGGAGAATGCCTTCCCAAGGACCAGACGGCAGCAGACTTCATCTCGTACGCCGCGGAACTCGCCGGGGTTCCTCCAAATGAATCCCGTCAACGCGCCTCCGACATCCTCACCATGGTCGGTCTCCATGAGGAACGATTCCGGTACTTCGGAGATTTTTCAACCGGCATGAAGCAGCGGGCGATGCTCGCCCAAGCGATCGTGCACGACCCCGAAATGGTGTTCCTCGACGAACCGACAGCAGGCCTGGACCCAGCCGGTCGCGAGGAGATGCTCGACCTCATCGGCCGCTTGGGCGGCTTTGGAATCAACGTTCTTGTGTCGTCGCATGTTCTTCCGGACATCGAGCAGACCTGTGACTGGGTTGTGATGCTCGACGGCGGGCAGGTGCTACGCAGCGGACCGTTGACCGGACTGACCGAGACTGGTGTTGTAGAGCTCGAGGTCGTGGACAGCATCGAGGACGTCGCCGCTGAGCTACGTCGAATGGGTGCCGAAGTCGACACCATCGGCGAAGTGCTGACCATCAGATCCATTCCCGGCGACCCCTTCCTGGCGGCTCGCGACGCGTTGGCGACCACCGGCGTCGCACTGCGCCGTCTGGGGGCGCGCTCGACGACGCTCGAAGACATCTTCCTCGGAGAGGTGCCCGACCATGAGTGACCGGACGGGTGTGGTCTACGACCTGGGCTACAAGCCGTACAAGGGCCCGCGGCTAGGTCGAGCGGGTGCCATCAAGGCAATGCTGAAGGACGGACTCCGTCGCTCTTTTGGCATTCGCAGAAAAGCTCGCAAGAAGGTCTACCCCTGGTTCCTGGCGGTGGTGGCCTTCCTACCCGCCGTCGTCTTCGTAGGTCTTGCGTTTGCGTGGGGGGCCTTTTCGCCTGACGCCGAAAGCCCATTTGGCGGACACGCTCAATACATCAGTCTTGTAGGCACAGTCATCGTCCTGTTTGTTGCATCCGCGGCACCGAACCTGCTCATCCCGGACCGGGAGGATGGTGTTCTGTCGGTCTACAGCTCTCGACCGATGACCGCCTGGGACTACATCCTGGGCAGGGTCGGTGCACTAGCTGGAGTTGCCTCCGCTTTCTTCCTAATCCCGAACCTCATCCTGTATGTCGGATTGGCCGCGCTGGACGATGCCGGATTTGGCTCGGCGCTCATCGACAACCTGGACGAGTTGGCGAAGGTGGCCGTGACGATGGTGGCTTACGTGGTCGGTTACGGCGCACCAGCGTTGCTCATCTCCACATATGCAAAACGAGTCGGCCCGGCAGCCGGTACTTATCTTGCGGTTGTTCTGATTTCGCCCGCATTCGCAGAGATGTTCAAGAATCTGGACTTCACCGGTGCTCGTTTCGGGACCCTTATCTCGGTACTGCAGCACCCCGAGATCATCCGCAATTGGGTGTTTGGTGATTCCCAGAGCGGAATGCCGATGATTGCGGTTGGCTTCGAACCCTGGGTTTCGGTGCTGTTTATTGCAGTTGTGGGTTTCGCCACGATGTACCTGATGGCCCGCAGATACAGGCGGGAACTATGACCACGAACCCCGCCCTAGTCAACAACCCGACCATCGAGGTGACCGCCGTATCGAAGTGGTTCGGTCAGAAGGTCGCCGTCTCAGATGTGACATGTTCCTTCGGCCCCGGCCTCACCGGTCTGCTCGGACCCAACGGCGCAGGCAAGACAACGCTGCTTCGGATGCTCACCGGGCTCACGTTACCGTCGCAGGGCGAGGTTCTCGTTAAGGGCGCCCTACCTCGTTCTAACGTCGATCGGTATCGCGAAATTGGTTTTGTTCCAGAAGAAAGCGCGCTCTACAACACGTTGACCGCGCACCAGTACGTTGCCTACGCCGCCACTCTCACCGGGCTCAGCAACGCGGGAGCAGCTGCGGACCAGGCGTTGGCCACCGTCGACCTGACCGGGGACGCCGACCGAACCGTTGGCGGCTTCTCGAAAGGCATGCGCCAACGGACCAAGGTTGCCGCTGCGCTGGTCCACGATCCAGAGATCCTGATCCTCGACGAACCGCTAAACGGAACCGACCCGGTCCAACGAGCACATCTGATTCGTCTCCTCGGTCAATTCGCCGATGACGGCAGGACGGTAATCGTCTCGTCACATGTGCTGCAAGAGGTCGAGCGAATGACCGCTCGCGTCATCGCGATCGTGGACGGCAAGCTCGCTGCTGCCGGCGATATTGCTGCTATCCGCCGTGCAATGTCGGACATCCCGTATCGAGTTCTTGTCGAGTGCGATAAGACGCGCGATTTCGCGGCAACGCTGCTGGAGAACCGAGCCGTGTCGAGTGTCAAAGTCGATCAAGATCAGATTCATCTCGAGACAACCGATCTCGCCGCACTCGGAGCGGCTGTCAGCAGGCAGGCTCGCGATAAAGGCGTCCGACTGTCCAAATTTGCACCCGAGGACGAATCGCTTGAGAGCGTCTTCCGCTATCTAGTAGGTCGCCGATGACCGCCTTTTTCGCTATCGCAAGAGTGACCTTCCGGCAGACATTACGTCCCCGCCGAGCAATTGGACTCCTGCTACTCGCTGGATCCGTAGCGGGGATGTATCTGCTGTTCATGATCGGGACGCGCTCGGGCTTTGGCGAGATCGCGACTCAACGCGAAGAAGCCTTCGAGGCATTCATCGGAATGACGGTTGGCGTATTCATGAACATCGTCGTACCTGTTGTCACCCTCATCATTGCCACCTCGGTGATGGGTGACGAACGTCGGGACAACACCATGTCGTTCCTCGTTCTTCGGCCGATAAGCCGGTTCACGATTGGGGCGGCCAAGGTGTTTGCAGCGTTCATGGAAGCGTTCGCCCTCACCGGTACCGGAGCTTTGGCTTTCGGGATCCTCGTCGGAATCAAAATCGATAGCTTTGCCTATGTGCTGCCGTTGGTCGTCGGCACGGCCATTGGCACAGCGGCCTACGCAGCCGTCTTCGTACCGCTGGGGTACCTGTTGAAGAGAGCAACCCTCATAGGACTCACGTACGTCTTCATCTGGGAAAACGGAATCGCGGCTGCCGTACCTGCGGTCGCCAGCCTCTCCCCCTGGCGAATCGGGGTTAGCGCAATGGCTGGGATGGCCCCCAGCGACTTCTTTGAACTGGTCCCAGCCGACTTCGCTCTCGGTTCTCTGTCTCCGGGCGCAGGGGGTGCCGTAGTCAAGGCGGTCATCCTCATGGTGCTGTCCGCCGGGTTCATGGCGAGCATCCTCCGGCGGCGCGACTTAGCCACCTGATCCGGCGATTCGTCGAGTTTGCGGCTAGCTTGCCGGGGTGGCCAAGGAATCTTCACTCGGAAAACGTATGGGGACCGCGGCGCTGATTGTCTCAGGCGGCGTCTTGATCTCCAGGATTCTGGGGCAACTGCGAGAGGTCATCTTCGCCTCGTTGCTCGGGGCAACCGCCTCAACCGATGAGTATGTTGCCGCGTTCACAATTCCTGACTTCCTCAACTACCTCCTCGCCGGTGGCTTCCTCTCGATCACGTTCATCCCCATCATGTCTCGGTATCTCGCCAATGACGATGAAGAGGGCGGATGGGAAGCGCTCAGCGCGATCATTCGACCGGTCGCCCTGGCCATCGTCGGCCTTGTCGCTATCGGGTGGGTAGCGGCTCCGCGAGTCATCGATCTGCTCTGGCCCAGCTTCAACCCTGAGCAGATCGAAAATACAATCCGCTTCACCCGCATCATTCTTCCCGCCCAGGTGTTCTTCGTGTTAGGGGCGCTGTTCAGCGCAGTTCAGTACACCAAGGGTGTCTTCACCATCCCCACCCTGGCACCGATCATCTACAACCTCGGGATCATTGTCGGTGGCGTCGCCTACGCCATCAGAAGCGATGAACCAACCGCCGAGGGGTTCATTTGGGGAGCCTTGATCGGAGCCTTCATCGGTAACTTTGCACTGCAATGGTGGGGAGCCCACCGAGTCGGGATGCGTCTGTCAATGCGCATACCGTGGCGCCAACCGGTACTCAAGGAGTACCTCCTAATCGCGTTTCCGTTGATGATCGGTCAGTCGATTGTTGTGCTCGATGAGACATTCATGAAGGTCTTCGGCCAGTTTGTCAGCGAAGGGGCGCCAACGCTCCTGAACTACGCTCGCCGCACGATGCTG
Organism: Acidimicrobiia bacterium; assembly: GCA_033791245.1. Lineage (GTDB taxonomy): Bacteria > Actinomycetota > Acidimicrobiia > Spongiisociales > UBA5794 > JAAETI01. Next base: position 9,515 of record JASJHC010000221.1, read on the forward strand.
GTCCCGGCCGGCGTTATCGCCCAGGCGGCTGCGGTCGCCGCCTACCCATTCCTTGCCCGACTTTTCGCTGAGGGACGGGTGGCTGAGATGAAGGACACCGTGGACAAGGCACTGCGTTACGTCCTTGTTCTTTCCATGGCAGCAACGGGCCTGGTTGTCGCCATGACCATCCCCATTGTGCGGACGCTCTTCGAGCGGGGAGAGTTCACTGCCGCCGACACGATCGGGACCGCAGAAGCATTGTTCTTCTATGCCTTCGCTATTCCGGTCTGGGGTGGTCTGCAGATCCTCAACCGCGCTTTCTATGCGCGACGCGAAATGTGGACCCCGGTCGTGGTGGGCACTGCCGCCACCGTCGCCGCAATCCCGCTGTACGTGATCCTGCAAAACACGTTCGGACTGCGCGGGGTGGCGCTGGCTTCAACGCTGGCCCTGGCCATCTACACCGGCATTCTGGCCTCGGTCTGGTACGGCGAGGCCGACGGCCCACGACGCGCCAGCGCGATTCTTGGACAGACGGGACGGGCCGTCCCGCTGGCGGTCATCGGCGGGTTCGCTGCCTTCGGCATCGCCTTTGGGGTCGAAAGCCTGGTCGACTTTGCCGCCACTGGCTCCCTCATGACGACGCTCATCTCCGCGACCACAGTCATAGTCGGCACCGCGGTGTTCGTCGGGGTCGCAATCCTGCTCGGCACTGGGCTCCATGACTGGCTGATGGCACGAGTCGCCAAAACATCCGACCCTGCTGAAGAAGCCGACAGTGTTGAGGAAACCGTCGTCGAGTAGCGGCAGCACCGAGCAACAGACGGTTCTCCGACACATGACGGACCACTGCGAGCGCTAGCGACGTTGGGCACTGTGTGAGACGACACCGAACACTGCTTTCGCTGATGGCAGCCAGCGCCTTGATTTTCGCTCTTTTTGTTGGCGTCCTGCTGACGAGTGCACCGCAAGACAATCCTCCCCCAGCCGTGTTGATTGCCAACCCGCAACTGACTTACAACCCGGTCGATGCCGGCGAGGCTCTGCCCAACGGATTCCGGCAGCTCCTTGATCGTGATCAGATCGCTCCGATCTACAACCCCACGTTCACGACGCCAACCAAGGTCGACTGGCCCGACCAGATGCTCGTGATCGGGGTGGCCATCGACGATACCGCCAAGGCCTATCCCGTCACCCCGCTCAACCAACGTGAGATGGTGATCGACTCGCTACAGGGCATTCCGATCCTGGTCACTTGGTGACCACTGTGCGCAACGGCGATGGTCCATCGCCGCGAACTGAACGGAGAGGAGATCGTCCTCGGCAATCAGGGGGCCTTGTGGGGCTCGGCAATGACATGGTGGGACCACGAGACCGGCTCGATCTGGAGCCAACCGATTGGTGAGGCCATCGCTGGTCCCCTCAAAGGGCAGCAACTCGAACTGCTGCCATCAACGCTCACCACATGGGAAGCCTGGCGAACCGCCCACCCCGAGACTCGTGCCCTCGACATCGATGGGTGGCGGACTGCATTTGACTTGGCCGACATGGCGATAGTCATCGATCTCGGAACCGAATCAGCTGCCTACGCGGTAACGGCACTGCGAACAGCCGGTGTTGTGAACGACACGGTCGCCGGTGTCGATGTCGCGGTGGTGATCGATCCTGACGATGACGCCCGCTGGGTTGTCTTCAGTCGGCTCCTCGATGACACCGTCGTTGACCTTGAACTGACTGGTGCGGGCCTCGTCGACAAGGCAACCGGGAGTGTGTTCGATCCGTTCCTGGGGGTAGGCAAGTCCGGCCCGCTCGGGGACCAAACGCTCGACAGACTCCCTGCATTCACCTCGTTCC
>JASJHC010000222.1:0-2576 GCA_033791245.1 Acidimicrobiia bacterium
GTGGCGAGCACAACAAGCAGTAAGAGGATGAAGGTAACAACTAGTTGGGTACGAAGACGCATCGCCTAGGCGGCCGAATGTCGCAGCATGTAACCGAACCCGCGCACCGTCCGCAGCCACTCGGCGACCTCCGGTCCCAGCTTCTTGCGCAGATAGCTGACGTAGGTTTCAACAACACCGGCGTTCCCGTCGAAGTCGTACTCCCACACGTAGTCCAGGATCTGGAGCTTGGAAAGCACCCGACCCTGGTTGAGCATCAGGTACCGCAACAGCCGGAACTCAGTTGGCGAAAGCTCGACCTCGTTGTCTCCAACATGGACCTGATGGGCATCCTCATCGAGGATGAGTTCACCGCAGACAATCCGATGAGGTTGGTCCCCGCTGCCGCGGACCCGTCTCAGGATCGCCTCGATGCGAAGAGACAACTCTTCGAGACTGAACGGCTTGGTCAGGTAATCGTCGCCACCGTGGGAGAACCCGGTGCGAAGATCGTCGGCGGCGTCACGAGCAGTGAGGAAAATTACGGGCGAGTCGATACCGTCGCGCCTAATGCGGCGGCACACCTCAAAGCCGTCGAGATCTGGCATGTTCACATCGAGGACGATCAGATCCGGTCGCGACTCCTTGACCGCACGGAGCGCATCGAATCCCGATGCTGCGCTCACCACCTCATAGCCGGTAAAGCGCAAGGCAGTAGTCAGCATGTCGACGAGCGACTCCTCGTCGTCAACAACGAGCACCTTGGCAGGCGGCACGGTCGATGCATTCTCTGTTCGGTATTCCATTTGATCCTCCGGTAAGTCTCCTCACCATGTGGGATCAAGCTCAAGGGAACCTGAGGACTTCCTGAGAGTTTGCTGAGAATGGGATCACACCATGCATCTTGTTAGCCGGAAGGAGACCGGACCGAGTTGGGCGAATGCCGTGCGGGGTCGTTCAGGCCACGTTCGCTGATGAAGCGATAGGCGCTCTGGACGAGTTGGGTCGCGGTCACCATGACGACGATCGCTGCCGCCACCTTGATGATCGGTTGCAGGGCGTTCTCGAAGTTCTGGCCGACGCCGAGGATGGAGACGGATGCGGCCCAATCAGTGCGGCTGACCCAACTCCATCCGAGGGCGATTGCGGTCGCGAGAACAAGAGTGAGAAGCGTTCGGTCCAGCGCCTTCATGAGATCTCCTTTGTTGTTGCGTAGCCAAGGCCGGGCCGACGATTGGCCGACAAGGCCTGGATAGGTCCGATGACGAAGCGTTCGAAGCCTTTGGTGATCCATCGCCAGTTGAGGGCGATGTGAAGTCCGGTCAGCAGTAGCACGAAGTTGATCGATACCAGATGGAGCCAGAGCCAGAAGACGGATGACGAGGTGGCGATTCCTAGCAAGGGCATGGCGGCCTCGGAAATGACGACACCTGAAACGATGATCGAGACAAAGGCAAAGAACAACAGCCCGGTCATCACGTAGTTGAGGCGATTTCGAAACGACGTCGCGTTGCGGAACCGTTTGGTGAGTGTCGCCAGCCAGTTCCCGTGCTGGACCAAGTGAGCAACCAGGCCCGCACCGATGGCGATGCCGAGCCATTCGTGGATGGCGATCCCGGTCAGCGGCAGGTTCATCACTAGGAGAAAGCTGATGAAGAGCGTGGCGTCGACGATCCACAGCTTGCGGGTTCTGCTCGAGCCCTTTCGGGTTGTTTTGGTTCGTGGGGTGGACATTGCCTCTTCCGTACGTAGGTCGTTACCGCCAATTGTGGGACGGCAATGTCAAAGCCCCCTGATGGTTGTCTGTGAATACTCTGAGAATCGCTGCCGCCGAACCCTGTTCGAGAACGTAAGCAATTCTCAGGAGCCTCTCAGGCTATTCAAACCCTGTGTTGAGCAGGCTCGTACATGCTGAGATCAACGAAATACTGAAAGCGTTGATCATGAAGAAGACACTTAGCCTCCTCGGCCTGCTCCTCATCGGTCTCATGTTGCTGACGAACCCAGCAACGGGAGTCGTATCGGGAACGGAAACCGAGTCTGACGTGGCTGCGTCGGTAGCCACCACCACGGTCAACGGGGACCCTCCTGCCGAATCGGAGGATGAGGAGGAGGTCGTGACTGAAGAATTGGTCACCACGACAACTTCCCAAGCGACCACCACAACACAAGCCGTTGCCGAGGAAGAGCCATCCGAGTCCTTCTCTGTGGTCGGCAGCGCCGAAGAAAGCAAGTTTGGTACGTTCCAGGTGGAGGTCTTCTTTGCGGACGGCGAGATAGTCGCCGTGGAAACGCTCCAACTCCCGACCGATGGCAAATCCAATGCCATCAACAACAGCGCCGTGCCGACCTATGCAGCAGCCGTCATTGATGCCCAGAGTGCAGACATCGACGTGATCTCAGGCGCCACCGTCACCTGGGAGAACTACACCGATTCGCTGCAGTCGGCGCTCGATGAGGTGAGCGTCGTCGCCTAGTGGCGTGACCGAGAGGTTGTTGTCACCCCGGTCTTTGACGAACTCGTCCGACAGTCCAGTCACCAGCCGCAGCTTGCTGGCGGCCGCTCAGCGTGGCCTCCCGAGTGCGCACGATTGCTA
>JASJHC010000223.1:0-3353 GCA_033791245.1 Acidimicrobiia bacterium
GTGATTGCGGTCAGGATGCTCAGCAGCTGACATCTCCGTCAATTGGAGCATCGACACGGCCAGTACGGATGAACTCGCCCCGTTTGGCTGGATCCGAGAGACGCGCCGCCGACCACAGATAGGCCAGGTAGACAAGCCCGGCAGCCTCCCCGGCCCACACCTTCCAATCGCGGAGTAGCTCCGAGAGATACGCTGAGGCTGTCTCCGGACCTGCCGCGGTAAACCCTGTACCCAGTAGCGGCCACCACAACGTCTCCGCATCGAGCCACATCGCATCAAAAAGAACGTGGAACAGGAGCCCAATGGCCAGCGGCATCCACATCTTGCGGGGCCGTCCCCTGCGCGTCGCCAGCACCACTGCGACCATGACCACCGCCGCCAATATGAGTCCGTGGGTGAACAGCCGTACCGCTCCAAAGGTTCCGTAGAAGAGAAGACCGATTGGGGTATCGATTAGATCCGGCAGCAATGCGCCGAGTAACAGCATCCGCAGGTCCATGCGGTCGTCGCGAAACGAATATCGGGCGATCGCAATTGTCGCCCCGGCGTGCCAAAAGAGCATCAGTAGACGGTCAGATTACGAGGATGCGCCGGCAATGAATACACCGGGACGGATCGGTCCGCTTGGCGTCGAGAACCTCGGCTGCGGTCAACTTCAGGTGACAACCGCCACACATTCCATCGATGAGAGCGCCAACACCGACCCCATCTTTGGTACCCCGCAGCTCTTCATACAATTGAATTAGTTCGTCGTCTATTCGAGGGACCATCTCGCTCTTCCGCGACTCTTTCGTGGCCAGTTGGGCGTCGATGCCGCGCCATGCTTCTTTGATGGCCGCTTCGATGCCCGCCTTGGCGGTCACCGCTTGGTCAACTCGATTCCGCAGATCGACGGCCGCGCCCTCCTGCTCCTCGCGTCTTTCCATGAGCTCAAGAACGAGGTCCTCCGCTTCGCCACGCTTCCGATCGAGCATCTCGACCTCTCGCCGCAGATAGTCGGCGTCTCTGGCGCTCATCCCACCCGCGTACAGCCGGTTCTGTTCGGCATCGAGTCTGGCAACATTGATCTCGAGTTCACCTTCGGTCTTGTCCAACTCGAGAGACGTTTGGCGCAGCGCCGCTTCGGCATCAGTTAGCTCGGAAGTGAGTGTTTCGGCGTGCTCGTGCGCCTTGCGATACTGATCCAATTCTGGCAGCGACTGCCGGTCATGGAGCAAGCGGTCAATCTGCAGATCGACTTCCTGCAGGTCAAGCAAGTCGGCGAGACTCCGCAACTCCTCCATGGCTACCGTTCCTTCCAGGGATCATGGTCAATATCTGTCATGTCGATCGTGCCAGCGATCGTTTCTGCGACCGCAGCGTACAACGCCTTGACCCCGGGCCGTTCCGTCGCCGCGTGACCAGGGTCAATGATGCTGATCCCGCGCTCCAATGCGGCCCGCGCCTGATGGTGACTGACGTCGCCGGTCACCACCGCATCTGCATTGGCACTGCCGAGCAATGATCCGCCTGAGCCAGGTATAACGGCAACGGTGCGAATGGGTCCGTCACCTGCCGTCCTCACCACGCCACCAAGCCGATCATGCACCAAGCTAGCCAACGCCGCCGTGGTGGACGGCTCCGCAAGCCGACCCACCCTTCCGACCATTCCTGCATTCGATCGTGTTTCGATCAAGTCGTAGGCAGGTTCTTCATATGGATGGGCTTCAACCAAAGCTGCTACCACCGCAGCGGTACGACTCGCCGGTGCAATCATCTCGACTCGGGTTTCTTGTTCCCGGTTGAGGGTGTTCGCTGACCCGGTGGTTGGCGTCGTTGTTGCATCGGCAAAGAATGACCCGGTGCCAAGCGAGCGGTACGAACAGCTGGAGTATCCGCCAATATCGCCCGCACCGGCAGCAGCCATGGCGGAGACAATCAGCTCCACAGCAGATTCAGGGGCGAACGTAACGATCTTCGACGTGTCGCTCCCCCACGCAGGGCCAAAACCGGTGCAGTCGACGAGGCCGACCGCATCGGCAAGCGAATCGGCAGTACCGCCGGGAGCCATGTCGAATGCAGTGTGAACCACAACCAATGCAGTCCCGTTTGCGATCAACTGGAAGGCACGACCCGATGCACCGGACCCGGCTATCAGGCGGGTGGTCGGACGAAACAGAAGCGGGTGATACGCAACAACGAGATCAATATTCGATGCGACCAATTCCGTGGCGACGGTTGGTGTCACTTCGTGACAGACTGCAACACGGGTTACCGGTGCATCCAAGTCTCCGAATTGGAGACCAACATGATCCCAGCCGGCTGCCTTGCTGAGACGAAACAACGATTCAATTTGGGCAGAGATATCGGCAACGGTCCCAGTCATGGTCGGGATGGTACCGCCCGGGGCCCGACCCGCGACTGGCAAGTGGGCTCAGCCCTTGAGACCAACAGGCGTTCGACCGAGGATTTTAGTAACCCGGGCCACCCCAGCATCAACCGTTGCCCCGCCGAAACCACGCTTGAGGAGGACACGCTCGATGGCGTGATTGTCCGGCAGATAGAGCGCTTCGAACTCGACAATCCCCCGTTCCAAGGCCGCAGTCTCGAGCAGGTCGAACATTGCAGTTGCCAAGCCAAGCTTCCGCCACTCGGGCTTGACGACGACCGCAATCTCAGCCAGCCCTTCTCCTGCAGGCTCGAATCGGGCAATCGCGATGCCTTCGCCATCGAAGAACGCCGCGATGGCAAATCGGGTCTCGTAGTCAAGCTCAGTCAGATGGCTGAGACGCTTGCGGTCGAGCCGAATCGCCGGGTTGAAGAATCGGTTATAGAGGGTATCGGTGTCGGCGGCGCTGGCCTCGTGCGCCAGCAGCGGAGCGTCACCGGGAACGACCGGGCGAATATGGACTACGCGCCCGTCATGCAGCTTCACAGGGCATTCGTAGTCGTATGGGTAACCGTCGGGCAATCCCGAGAGCGGTTGCAGTGGTGTAATCATTCTGGCCTCGAGCACCATTGTAAGCACTGTGCTTGCTTTTGCAAGCACTATCGCTTTCCACAAGTATCCAGTCGGCCAAAGTCCGCCGTCAGTAAGTGTTGGGCACGAACGTCTGATCTGACATGGGAGGCCGGACATACCCCTCATTGTCCTGCCGCGGCGGCAGCTCAATTGCCTGGGGCGTGAGGTCATCATATGGAATTACGCTCAGGAAGTGGCTGATGCAGTTGAGCCGAGCTCGCTTCTTGTCATCGGCGTTAACAGCAAACCACGGGGCCTGTTTGATATCGGTATGGTCAAACATGATGTCCTTAGCCCGTGAGTACTCGACCCACCGGCTTCGTGACTCGAGATCCATCGGGCTGAGCTTCCA
>JASJHC010000224.1:0-2875 GCA_033791245.1 Acidimicrobiia bacterium
GGTCGAGGACGTAGGCGCGATCGCAAATCTGGAGACAACGGCGGGCGTTCTGTTCGACCATGATGATCGACACCCCGCTGTCACAGATCTGACGAACCCGTTCGAAGACCAGGTCTTGGTTGGCTGGAGACAGACCGGCCGATGGCTCATCGAGCAGGATGACCCGAGGATCCATCATCAGGGCACGACCCATGGCGAGCATCTGTCGCTCACCACCAGACAGGAATCCGGCGCGCTGGCTCTTTCTATCGAACAGCAGCGGGAAGAGCTCATGAACCGCAGCCAACCTCTCTTCCCACATTTCCGGTCGTAGGTATAGACCCATGCGCAGGTTCTCTTCGACCGTGAGGGTCGAGAACACATTGTCTCGCTGCGGGACATACCCCACACCGCGGGCAACAAGCTCGTGGGCGGCGAGGTTGCTTATGTCGTCGCCACGAAGCAGGACAACGCCTTTGCGAACGGTGACCAGACCGAAAATGGCTTTCACCAACGTCGATTTACCCGCACCGTTGGGCCCAATGATCCCAACCAGCTCGCCGTCACCAAGGGTGAGGTCAACACCGTTGAGAATATCGACCCCTGGCAGATAGCCGGCGACCACACCTTCCGAAAGCAGGATCGGTTCAAAGTCAGTCATGGCTTCTCTCCGTGGTGCAGCCCGAGGTAAGCGTCGATGACTTCTTGGTTCGCTGCAATGTGCGCAGGAGGACCTTCTGCGATAACTCCGCCCTGGCTCATTACTACTACCCAGTCGCTGATCTCCTGGACCACGTCCATGTCATGTTCGATAAACACCACGGTCTTGCCTTCGTCACGCAACGCCGAGATGTGCCCAAGCAAGGTTTGGGTGAGAGCGGGGTTCACCCCGGCCATCGGCTCGTCGAGCATGATGACCTCGGGCTCGACCATAAGAGCGCGAGCCATCTCGAGAAGCTTGCGCTGGCCGCCGGATAGGCTGCCGGCGTACTCGCCCGCCATGTGATCTAGTCCGAAACGTTCCAGCGAAGCCATCGCCTTGGCTTCGTTGGCGGCTTCGATGTGGCGCCAGCGCCCAAATAGACCGCCCCAGAAACTCTCCCCAACCTGATCTTTGGCCGCAACCAGCATGTTCTCGAGCACAGTGAGCCGTGCCAGTGATTTGGTGAGCTGGAAGGTTCGCACCATGCCGCGGCGGGCAACCCGGAAGGAAGGTACGCCGACGAGGGCTCCGCCGTTGAGGCGCCAGTCACCATGCTGCGGCTTGTCGAATCCAGTGAGCAAGTTGAACAGGGTGGTCTTGCCGGCTCCGTTGGGACCGATGAGCGATGTGATCGTCCCGCGCTGGATCTCAAGCGATTGGACGTTAACCGCCTGCAAGCCACCAAAGGTCCGTTGGACGTTTTCTATCGCCAGGATCGGATCCGGCTTGGGAACTCCCGGAGTGCGGGCGAGGTCGGCGAGGGGGGCTGAACTACTGGGCATCGATCAGCATCTCCTCGTGGCTCCCAAACAGACCCTGCGGTCGGAAGATCATTAGCCACATCAATCCGATACCAAATAGGGCAAAGCGGATAGGTCCGATATCTGTTGCTTCGAACCAGCCAAAGAACCAGTCATTGAGGACGGCACCGGTCATGACTCCATCGAGGAACACGAAGAGGAACCAGAAGATCATCGAGCCGGTTATCGGTCCGATCAACGACCCCGGACCACCCAGGATGACGATCGTAAACGCATAGAAGGTCAGCAGCGGGATGTAGGAATCTGGGTTGACATTCTGCTGGTCTATGGCAAGGAACATACCGGCCAGTGCCCCGATTGCACCACCAACCATCAAGCTCTGCAGCTTGTAGCCAAACACATTCTTGCCAAGGCTCAAGGCGGCGTCCTCGTCCTCGCGAATGGCCCGGATGGTTCTCCCCCATGGGCTGCGAGTCAGCTTCCAAATAAACAAAGTGACGAACGCGACCAAACCCCACCCGAGCAGCATGACCCAGACGGTGCGCTCGTCGAAGCGGAACCTGCCAAGGCCGTACAGACCGACGGGAATGGGGTTCAGATCGAAGAACTCGTCGGCAAACGACTGGATACCGAGGATGCCATTGGTGACGGGCTCGGCCCAGGACGATCGGATGATCAGACGCAGGATCTCACCAGCTGCGATCGTGACGATGGCCAGATAATCGGCACGCAGACGAAGTGTGGGTATCCCAAGTAGTAGCCCCAGAATGAGCGCGAGGAGAATGCCAACGATCACCCCCAACCACAGTGAGCCTCCACGGTCAACGGTTATGGCCATGCCATATGCCCCGACCATCATCGAGGCAACGTGGCCAAAGTTGAGCAGCCCGGTATAGCCAAACTGGAGGTTGAGACCCATTGCTGACAGGGCATAGGCAGCAGCGGGGACACCAACCGCGGCCCGTCCCGCATCGATAAGAATCTTCACCCAGTCCATCAGCCGATTCTTTCTTTTATGCCAAGCAAACCCTGCGGTCTCACCAACAACATCACAACCAGGATGGCCAGCGCAACCGCGGTCTTGAACTCAACCGGTATCACCAGCGTGCTCATTTCGATGGCGACCCCGACAACAAAACCGCCCAGCATTGCGCCGAAGGCCGTTCCGAGACCACCCAGAATCACTGCGGAGAAGATGAGTAGCAAGAGCTTTGCACCCATGTCCCACTGCACCTGCTCGGAGATCCCGAACATGACGCCGCCGAGGCCAGCCAGTCCGGCGCCGACGACCCAGGTCACCAGGATCACTCTCGAAACGTCGATCCCCGAGGATTCCGCCAAATCGGCATTGTCGGAAACGGCCCGCATCGCCGTCCCCAGCTTGGTGCGAGTCAGGAACAGCCCGATCAGAGCGAGAACCACCAGCGTGAAC
>JASJHC010000225.1:0-6634 GCA_033791245.1 Acidimicrobiia bacterium
GTATCGGCCCGCCGATGTGAGGTTCAGATGTTTGACTTGGCCGCCGTGCAAGAGGCACGACTCCGGATAACCCGGTACGTGCGGCGTACTCCGCTGGAACGCAGTGAGACCCTCAGCCGGATGCTCGGGACCAATGTGTACCTCAAATACGAGCTGTTCCAGAAGACCGGCTCGTTCAAACCGCGGGGTGCGTTTAACACCATGCTGTCGTTAACCGACGAGGAACGGGCTGCCGGTGTTGTTGGCGTGAGCGGGGGCAACTTTGCGCAAGGGATGGCATACGCCGGGCAAACTCTCGGCGTGGACACGCTGGTGCTGATGCCAGAGACAACCCCAGCCAACTACGTTGACGCAACCCGCGGCTACGGCGCAGCAGTCGAATTCGAACCGACCATCGATACGCTGTTCTCGGCCGCCGAAGAGAAGGCGAAACAGGGCCGTACCTTGATGCACCCCTTCGATCACCCCGACATGATGGCGGGCAACGGGACAGTCGGACTCGAGATTGTCGAAGACGTACCCGACGTGACGGATGTGTTCGTGAGTGTGGGCGGAGGTGGTCTTCTCTCAGGAGTGATCACTGCGGTCAACGGACTACGCCCCGATGCCCGGGTGTGGGCGGTCGAGACCGAAGGGGCTGACGTGCTGTCCCGATCACTGATCGCCAACGAGCAGGTCCGCATGATCCCAACATCAAGGGCCAAGACACTTGGCTCACCGTACGCCGCAAGAACCGCCATAGATCTAGCTAGCCAGCTGGAAGAAGCCCCAATAGTTGTATCTGACGAAGCTGCCTATCGGTCGATGCGGACCATCATCGAACGCACCAAAGTGGTCCCCGAGCTCGCCGCTTCCTGCACCCTGACTGCCGCGGCGTCCGTTGCCGACCGATTCGGCCCCGATGATCGAGTGGTCCTGCTTCTCTGTGGCGGCAACGTATCAGTCGCCGACATCGCCGAAATGGAACTCTCCTAGCGTCTGGCGTCCCGTAGCGCCGAATAAGGCGCTCACGGACGCCAGACGCTCCTATTCAACCTCGATGGCCCGCAGGAACTTCTTGGTTCGTTCGTGAACAGGGTTGACCAAGACGTCGCGGGGTGGGCCGTCTTCGACGATCACACCGCCGTCCATGAAGATGACCCGGTCCGCAACCTGCAGGGCAAAGGTCATCTCGTGCGTCACCACAACCATGGTCATGCCATCGGCAGCGAGTTCTCGCATCACATCGAGTACTTCACCGATCAGCTCAGGATCGAGAGCACTGGTTGGTTCGTCGAACAACATCATGTCGGGGTTCATGCACAGAGCTCGGGCGATAGCCACCCGCTGCTGCTGTCCACCCGACAGCCGCGATGGATGCTCATCGACCTTGTCGCTGAGCCCGACTCGCTCCAGCATCTCAGAAGCAATCCGAGTTGCCTCCTCGGTATCGCGACCGAGCACCTTTCTCTGGGCAATTCGCAAGTTGCGCATAACCGTCAGGTGGGGAAACAAGTTGAACTGCTGAAAGACCATCCCGATCCGGGTGCGTACCGCATCAACGTCGGTCTCGGGATCGGTGATATCAATGCCTTCGATGAAGATGCGACCTGCGGTTGCCTCCTCCAGCCTATTGACACATCGCAGCAGTGTTGACTTCCCAGACCCCGATGGGCCGATCAGACATACGACCTCACCGGTGGCGACTTCGAAGTCGATGCCACGCAACACTTCGAGCTCGCCAAAGCTCTTGTGCAGGTCACGAATCTGAATCGGAGGGGCGCTGGGGTCGGGTTGCATGGTCATCGTGATGCCGCCGTTCTCTTCTCAAGCCGGGACACGAGATACGTGAGCGGCAGGGTGATCGCCAGATAGACCGCAGCAATCACCATCAAGGGCGTCCCGTTGAATTCTTTCGTCATCAGATCCCGCCCGAACTTGGTTAGCTCCTTCGATGCCGGCGTTGTCCCAAGAACAAACAACAGCGAAGTGTCCTTGATCAAGAGGACAAGCTCATTGGTTAGTGGTGGAATGATGATGCGGAAAGCCTGCGGCAAGATGATGTACGTCATCGCCGTACCCCAACTCATTCCAAGCGACCGGGCTGCTTCCATCTGGCCACGGGGTACCGCTTCGATACCAGCCCGAATCGTCTCGGCCATGTAGGCACCGGCAACGAGACCCAGACCGATGCTGCCTTGGCCAAGCGTCCCACCGGGGACCGTGAATCCAAAAGCGATTGGAATCGCAAACCCAACGAAAATGATCGTGACCAGGGCAGGCAAACCACGGAACAGCTCAATGTAGGTAATCGCTATCCAGCGGTACAACCTGATTGATGAAAGCTTCATCAGGGCAAGAAACAGGGCAAGGACAAGGCCGAAGGAGAAGGCCAGGAACGTATACAAGACCGTGTTCTTGGCAGCCGTCGTCAGAACGACGGGGAACATCTCGGCGGCAATCTCAAGGTTGAAGAACGAAGTACCGATCTGGTCCCAGTCGGCAAGGAACACAAACGCTCCCAAAACCAGAACCATGAACCCGTACAACGAATAGCGAATGAGTTTCTGGCGTGTGGTTCTCTTCACATAACCCACTATCTACGAGATGAGGGAGACCCTAGTGGGTCTCCCTCATGCATTTCTTGGTCACGCCTACGTGAGCTGGCTGTTTAGCCGAACCACTTGGCGAAGATCGAGTCGTAGGTGCCATTGTCGCGCAGCGCGGCGAGTGCATCGTTGACTGACTTGAGCAAGTCCTCTTTGCCCTCTTCAGCGACCGCAAAGCCATACTGCTCACCTGTCGGATAGGTGGCGACGACCGCAACGCTGGAGTCCCCGACTGCACGGTATCCGTTCACAGGCAGATCCTGGAGAACGCCGTCGATTGCGCCTGCCTCAAGAGCGAGGAACAAGTCGCCACCGTTGTCGTATGACACGATTTCGATACCCGACGGTGCGTTGTCCTGAGCGTAGGCCTCACCCGTTGTACCCGACTGCACGCCGAGATTGCTACCAACAAGATCGTCAAGCGATGCAAACCCGGAGTCACCCTTGACCAGCAAAGACTGATCGGCGTCAAAGTACGGGGACGCAAAGTCGATTGCCTCTTCACGCTCATCAGTGATGGTGATGGCCGAAGCGGCGATGTCACACTGGTCTGCCGCCATGGCGCTACCGCTGGTGATTGCCGTGAAGCCGGTGGCCAGGACCTCAAGCTCGAGACCGAGCTCGTCAGCCACTGCACCTATGACCTCGATGTCGAATCCGGTGTATTCACCGTCGACCTCAAACTCAAACGGCTCGTACGGAATCTCCGAGCAAACGCTCAGCGTGCCGTCCTTGACCAAGCCAAGTTCGCCGCCATCATCGCCACCACACGCCGTCGCTATCAAGGCAAATGCGACCACCGCGGTAAGCAGGTAACTAAATCTCTTCATCCCTCTCCTCCTTGTGTTCGGCAGGGCTGAGCCAGCCGATATGTTGAGCTTAGGCAGTCATAGGCGAAGAGGCCTAGTCGGCAGAACGCCCCACCGCGGGTCAGGTGATGCCGTCGGGCCAAATGTGAAGAGCGGGACTACACAAAACCTGAATTTGCGCTACTTGCCATCGCACCGCAATATGGGGTCATGAGTTCTGTCAAGAGCGAGATGATTCGCCTCCATGCACATGTCTGTAAGGGACTAGCTGACCCCAAGCGACTCCTGATCATCGACGCCCTCCGCGACGGAGAGGTAACCGTCACCGACCTGGTCGATGCTCTCGAAATCCCGCAAGCGAATGTTTCGCAACACCTGGCGGTGCTGCGCGACAAGGGCTTGGTCAGGTCGCGCCGCGATGGGCAGTGGGCTTATTACTCCTTGACCTCACCGAAGATCGTGCAGGCAGTCGACCTACTGCGTGCGGTCATGCAAGAGCAGCTCGGAGCCGCAAGCGAGAACTAAAAAGAGGAGGGCGCACCTCGTGCACCCTCCTCTTGAGTTTCTCTTTTGTTCCAACTACCCGACCGGATCAATCGGCGGGGCATCCATCGACATCGGGGTGCTGTCTATTGCATCGGCAACTGCGTCGTTCTTACGACGTTTCACTGCAGCTACGCCGACACCGACAACGACAACGGCTGCGACCGCGGCGGCACCAAGCAGAAGCGCCGAGCTGCCGCCTCCGGTACTCGATACTGCTTCGTAGGTCCCACCCTCGTCGGACAACGCGACATTCCACAGCAAGGTGTTGCCGTCAATCTCGTCTGCGTTGTTCTCGCCGATCTCGCCCGGCAAAGTCAACTTGAAACGGATCTCGAACAGATCTTCGATAAGGGTCGAAGTATCGAGACCGGAGAAGAGGTCGTCGCCATCAGATTCACCGAGTGCGCCGGCCAGCTCGTCGTCTACCCCGGACACATCGACGCTGAAACGGAATTCATCACCCTCGTGTGTTAGGCCAAAGTCTTGGAGAAAGTCGGTGCTGACACCGGTGTCGGTGCTCTCGCTGAGCTCACTGATTCTGGTATCCAGTTCCTCAAACGACTCAAAATCAGCGGAAACCCGGACTCCGGTGAACCCATCCTCGGTGACTTCTTCGACCGTCCAGCCTTCAGGAACGTCTTCGAGACCCTCGGTGATGTTGAGGTCTTCCCCACCGCTCTGCTCGGCAAGTTGTTGGAACTCTTCGTCAAAGCCCATAAATAGCGCAAAGGTGCCGGACTCGTCTTCGTTGACGTCTACCCCGATATCGAGGCGGATGGTACAAGCCGATAGGACAAGCATCAGCAATAGGAAAAGCGGAACATAACGTTTCACGGTGGTGACTCCCGAGTGGATGTACGGCCATTATCGACCCAGTTGGAAAAAATCTTGACTAATCAACTCGGCACAGGTGTGACGGTGACACCGATACCCTAGAGCAAGTGAGAAGCACTACTGGAGTGATCCTGGTCGGCGGACGGGCAACCCGTATGGGTAGCGACAAGGCGCTCGTCAATTTCAACGGCAGCCCGATGATCGAACACGTGGCTGCGGCGATCTCGGCAGCTGGACTCGAGCTGCTGATTGTCGGTCGAGATCGGTCGGTGGCAGGCCTCCCCGCAATCACGGACATCCCCGATCTAGGCGGCGGACCAGCGGTTGGCTTGGTGACAGCCTTCCGCCATATAGAGGACACCGATATGTTCCTTGTGGCTGTCGATCAACCCTTGCTTCGTCCAGCCACCATCACCAACATCCTCGGTCAGCCCGGCGACGCCGTTGTACCAATGGCTGGCGGGCATCCCCAGGTGACTTGCGCCCTCTATCGCAGGCAAAGCCACCAGCATCTCGAACAACAGCTGGCCGGCGGCGGCATGAAGCTTCGCCGCATGCTGGACCTCGTCACCACGACCTATGTGGATGCGGCGACCTGGTCGGGTTGGGGCGAAGACGGTCGTTCCTGGATGAGCCTGGACACCCCACAAGCGGTGCGCGACGCCGAAGCTCTACGCTGATCTCATGAGCGAGAGCACCTACCCCCAGTCCGACATTATTTCCGTCGAACTTCGTGGCCACGTCGCCATCGTCTGGCTCGACCGCCCCGACAAGCGCAACGCTATGGCCCCGGCGTTCTGGATCGACTTCCCGGCCGTGATGGATGCCGTCGGCAGCGACCCCGCAGTCCGTGCCATCGTCATCGCGGCCAAGGGCAAATCCTTCACCGTTGGCCTCGACCTGATGGCTTTTGGCCCAGCTGTTATGTCAGGCGACATCGCAGCCATCGGAGGAACAGTCTCACCATCTGAGGTCGCCAAACGTCTCAATACCTATCAACAGATAAAGCTCATGCAGCGCACTTTCTCCTCAATTGCCGACAATGCCAAGCCGGTAATCGCCGCAATCCACGGTCACTGCATCGGGGCCGGGGTCGACCTCACCACGGCATGTGACATCCGGTTGGCAGCCGCCGACGCATCCTTCTCGGTCCGTGAGACCAAGCTTGCGATGGTCGCCGACGTAGGAACGCTGCAACGACTCCCCTACATCATCGATCCTGGTCGCGTCGCCGAGCTGGTCTACACAGGTCGCGACTGGGACGCCGCCGAGGCACTCGACATGAGGTACGTATCGGCCGTTTACGAAGACGCCGCGGACCTTCTCGAGGCGGCCATGGAAATGGCCGACCAGATCGCGGCGAATTCGCCACTGGCGGTCCAGGGCAGCAAGGCCGTGCTCAACGCAGCTCGGAAACACAGGGTGCAACAGGACCTCGATACTGTCGCGTTGTGGAACGCGGCGTTTCTCTACTCTGACGATCTCGGCGAAGCCATCACGTCTTTCATTGAGAAGCGACCACCCGAATACACAGGGCAGTAGCTAACCAGCCGCACCCGCCAACGGCTGCCACAGTCTGGCAAAGCCAGCGGTTCCGATGTCATGGAGCCAGGTCGATGTTCCATCCTCGGCATAGATGTGGACACCAGGCTGCTCGGTGGGCTCCGTACAGGCACCGGAGCCATCCAGCATCGCAATAGAGCGACCGTCCGCCGACCAGCCGAGAGCGTAGGACGCCGGCGCCGAGCCGTACGGTTCACCGGTGATCGTTGCTATCTGCCCCGCCCCATTGGTCTTCATCCGAAACGCAGTTGGAATCTCGAATTCCCCCGACCACTGGCCGAGCAGTTCGCTGCC
>JASJHC010000226.1:0-11545 GCA_033791245.1 Acidimicrobiia bacterium
CTGCTCAAGCTGGGCGACTCGATCACGACCGACCACATCAGCCCGGCAGGGGCCATTGCCCCGGAGACGCCGGCAGGCAAGTACCTCACCGAGAACGGTGTCGAGAGGCGGCTGTTCAACAGCTACGGCTCGCGGCGGGGCAACGACCGGGTGATGACTCGGGGCACCTTTGCCAACGTGCGCATCCGTAACCAGATTGCACCCGGCACCGAGGGTGGTGTCACCACCGACTACACCGACGGCGAGGTCAAGACGGTCTACGAGGCGAGCATCAGCTACAAGGCGGCCGGGGTGCCGCTTGTGGTGTTGGCGGGCATCGACTACGGCATGGGCAGCTCCCGTGACTGGGCGGCCAAGGGCACTTTCGAGCTCGGCGTCAAGGCGGTCATTGCCTCCAGCTACGAGCGGATTCACCGTTCCAACCTGGTGATGATGGGCGTGCTGCCGCTGACCTTCCCCGAGGGGGAGAATGCGGACTCGCTTGGCCTCGACGGTACCGAGACGTTTGCCATAGATATTGATGACGACTTGCAACCACGCCAACTCGTGCGGGTCACGGCTACGAAGACAGACGGCTCGGTTGTCGAGTTCATGACACAGTGTCGTGCCGACACTCCTGTTGAAATCGATTACCTGCGCAACGGCGGGATCCTCCACATGGTGCTGCGCCGGATGGCAGCCGGCTAGGTGCGCGAAGAGATCCGAACCGAGCGTCTTGTCCTGACACCGCTCCAGGTAAGTGACGCCGCCGACATGGTTGAAGTCCTCGCCGATCCAGCACTCTATGAGTTCACCGGTGGCGAGCCACCGAGCTTGGAGGACTTGACCAGCCGGTATCGGGCGCAGGTTGCTGGTCCCTCCGACGGGGAAGAGCTCTGGTACAACTGGATCCTGCGGCCCGTTGTTGGCCCGGTGGCTGTCGGATTTGTCCAGGCCAGCGTGATCGGGAAGGAAGCGGATTTGGCCTGGGTCGTGGGAACGCCCTGGCAGGGTCAAGGCTTTGCTACGGAGGCCGCAGCGGCCATGAAGGTGCGACTCGCTGAGACCGGGACACAGCACTTCGAGGCGCACGTCCATCCAGGGCATACCGCCTCGCATCGGGTGGCATCGGCGATTGGCCTGTCTCGAACGGGCGAAATAGACGACGATAACGAGGAGATCTGGGCGGCGCAGCCGACCTCCAGGTAGGTCAGCTGCTGACGTCCATCTGCAGGTATTCGGACACGTTCAACATCTTCGGCGGTGCCTTGGTGGTCTCTGGCAGCAGGTCCCAGGCGGCTTCTTTCGAGATGAGCCTTGGAGCAACCAGTTTGTGCTCATTGCCTTCGATTCTGAGACTGGCAGTGCCTGCTGCCAACGCGTTCTGCACCCAATCGGAACGGGAACCGTAGACCAAGATGAAGATGTAGCCTCCATCCACTGGATAAGCCTCAAGGGGTGTCTGATAGGTCGTCCCCGAAGACCGACCCACATGGGTGAGGACCGGCCGTGTCCCCTTCTTGAGTTCCATCTTGTTGAAGACTCGTTTGTTGATCTGACCAAACCACAGGGGCATTGGCATAGTGACTCCAGATTTTGAGCGGCTGGGGCCGACGATACCGTCGTTAGGGTCACAGGCTGCATTCATCGCTCGGAGAGGCGCCCATGGATCGAAAAGAAGAAGTACGCAAGTACAAAGAGATGTCTCCTCTTGGTGGTGTCTATCAGGCCCTACATTTGCCCAGCGGTCGCTCGTTGCTGGGTGCAAGCCCCAATCCGCAAGCCATGCTCAACCGGATTCAGGCGCAACTGAGCATGGGCACCCACCCCAACAAGCCACTCCAAGCCGACTGGGACTCCGATGGGAAAGAAGCTTTTGAGTTCCGGATTGTCGATCTGCTCCCAGCACCGGACGAGCCTGCTGGCAACATCACCGAAGACCTCAAGGTCTTGCACGAGCTCTGGCAGGACCAGCTCCACATTGCGGCCGAGTCGTCCTATTGACTGTGGCTCAGTCCGCGAGTCCGGCGATACGGTATTCGCTCAGTTGGGTCTGGTCGCTACCAAGCTCGACGATCGCCGCAATGACGACATTGTCGATGGTTACGTTGTGGCGGCGTCCTCGACTGCCGCCAACACCCGCAGCACATTGTCCCCAAGGACTTTGCGCACGTCGTTTTCTCCCCAGCCTCGCCGCAGCAGCTCTGCAGTGATGTTCGGGTAGCAGGACACATCCTCCAGCCCCTCCGGCAGCATGTCTACACCATCGAAGTCGGACCCAAGGCCGACATGGTCGACCCCTCCGATGTTGGCGATGTGTTCGATGTGATTGACCACGTCGGCAACGGTGCCGGTGTCGCCGACGGCGGCCCACCGCAGTTGCATCGTCTCGTCCACAGCCCGCTCATCACCGAGCTCAGCCATCAGCGCTCGACCTTCCTCAAACATGTTCAAAGACTGTGCGGCAAGTTCGGGGAGGACGAAGGGCGAGTAGAAGTTGACCATGATTACCCCGTTGTTGTCGGCAACGCGGTAGATCACATCGTCGGGGATGTTGCGCGGGTGAGGGGCAAGGGCGTAAGCACTCGAGTGAGAAGCCAGCAAGGGCGCTTTAGTCACATCGAGGGCGGCATTCATGGTGCCGACAGAGACGTGGGAGATATCGACTGCCATACCGATTCGATTCATCTCGCCGACTACGTCGCGTCCGAAGTCGGTGAGGCCACCATGGCGCTCCTCGTCGGTTGCTGAGTCTGCCCACGAGATGGTGTCCCCGTGGGTCAAGGTCATGTAGCGCACTCCGAGCTCAAACAACATCCGGAGGGCCCCCAACGACTCCTCGATGCTGTGGCCACCCTCGGCGCCGAGCAGCGATGCAACCCGCCCTTCGGAACGGATGGACCTGATCTGGTCTGCCGTGGTTGCCATCGCCATCCGGTCCGCATTGGCCGCAACCATCCGTTTTACAAGATCGACTTGTTCGATCGTGTCACGCAAGGGGTGCTTGCTCCAAGCTGGTACATAGACCGACCAGAATTGGGCGCCTACCCCTCCTTGGAGGAGCCGTGTGATATCGGTGTGATATCCCGCCAACCGGTGTGCCGGGTTTGCCTTCTCGATCGATCCGTCTGCTTTGGTCCTGATCTCCCATGGCAGGTCGTTGTGGCCATCGATCACGGGGAGGTCTCGGTGTATCCGTTCAGCCTGCTCGGCATATCGGTCAGTCATGAGAGAGCCAAGGCTCGACTTCGACTCCAAGCCCATCGGCTATCCGATTTACGTAGGCGTAGTACGCCGTTACCTCGCACACATCGAGGATGTCGCGGTCGCTGAGGCCAACCTTCCGTAGCCTGGCGACGTCGGACTTCGCAACGTTTCCAGGGTGAGCAGTCAGTTTCACTGCGTATTTAAGGATCTCCACGCGTCGTTCATCGAGACCGGCGGCTTTCCAATCGGAGTCGATACGTCGCATAAGATCGTCGTCTTTGAGTAGGCGGCGCAGACCGCGCCGGTGTTGCGCCATTCAGTAGTGGCACTCATTGACCTGGGAAACGACGAACGCCACCAACTCCCGATCGACCTTGCGGAGCGTGGCGGTCCCCGACATCGCTGACCTGTAGAGCGTGTTGTGGGCGAACAGGCTCGCCGGGTTTAGAGAGTGGACCTGCATGATGTTGTCGAGGTGTCCCGAGGTATGGTCGATCACTTCGTCAACGTATTGTGCGAGCTCGCCGCCCCATTCAGGTGCAGGGATGGTTGCTATCCAAGCCATATGGATCCCTCCTTCTTCGACAGCCTGGACGCTAGCCGGAAGGATCCAGATCCAACGGCTCCGAGGTCACGACTGCTCCTGCCACGTTGCCTTTACCGTCAAAGAATGGGGCACAGTAGGTTCGGGTGTGGACTTGGCCGCCGTCGGCGCGTTCGACGAGCAGAATGAACGGCCCAGTGGTCTTGCCCGACCTGAGCGCAGTCGTTACCGGCGAATTGTCCAATGTCAGTGGAGTGCCGTCGGCGAACCGTACATTGAACGCGTGCTGACTCTCGACAAGATCGTGAGGACGCATCGCATCGTCAACGATTCCCAGAAGCTCTCGCTCCTTGCGATTCCAGTCGACAACCTCGGGTGGATCACCTGCGAAGACAGACACCGCAATCGGCAGCTCGTCCAGAACCGAAGCGCGGAGACGCCGCTCGAAGGCAACGTCGCGAGTTAGGGCGGTACGCGCAATTGCTGATTCGGTGAGCTCGGCAAGGGCCTCGGCGACATTTGCGGCAGAACCGGTCGGGAGCATGTCGGCGCCCTTCCAACCGACCGCCAGCACCGCCACTACACGCTCAGCATCATGAACCGGCAGCAACATGGCCGATTGTCCTCCGAGCGCCGACTCAGGCGCCCACGAGGCATCCGAGATATCGACGATCGTGTGCGAGCGGCCACCAACTATTACGTTCTCGAGATCACTAGCGCTGTCAGCCGGCACCTGCTGGGTCTTCTCATAAGTACCTGCCGAATAGAAGCTGCCATCGCGTCGCGGCATAAACAGCAACGCTCCGGTTGCGCCAAGGAGGTCGGTGTATACCTTCTGGATTCCGCCAACCACCAGATCAAGCGACTGACCGGCAAAGGCGTCGGCGAGATCGACCAACAGGCGAGCACGCGGCGAGTGGGCATGAGCACGATCACCAGGGATAATCTCAGAAGAAGAGGTTGCAGGCAGTTGCTCGTTGCTGGCAGGCAGGTTCAGCACGAACCGGGCGCCAGGCTGTCCTGGAGAGTCAATGGTGAGGTCGCCGTCCATAGCCCGCGCCAGCTGTCGACTCAGCGCGAGCCCCAAACCCAAGCCTTCAGTACTTGCCGCATCGGTGAAGATCTTCTCCTCTCTGAACATCGGCACGCCAGGTCCGGAATCGGTGAACATAACCGTCAGTGTCTCTCTGTTCTGCTCGAACTGGACGCGAACTTCTCCATCGGGTGCATATCGCTCGACGTTCTGGATCAGATTGGTCACGATCTGCATCACAAGCTGCGGGTCGGCGGCGGCGACCGCTCTGCTGCCTGGAGACAGGAAACAGCGTCGGGCGACCTGCGGGGAGCGGGAGACCGCCTTCTCGACGATGCTGCGAACGTTGGTTGGAATGCTGTCCGGGGTGAGGATCGCTCGGTCGAGCCGGGAACGAGCGTGCAGATTGCCGACGATATGGAGAAGGTGATCTGCCTCACTGTGTGCTGCGATCAGCAGTTCGTCTACTTCGGAGGCTTCAAGAGAAATCGTCGACTCTGTGAGCAGTTCGAGTGTGCCCAGAATCCCGGTGAGGGGAGTCCTCAGCTCGTGAGAAACCTCCGCAATTAGTGATGATTGGGTATCGTCGTTCGGTTTCACCACAAGAGCACCAGCAGCCGACGCGATAGCGATCGCGTTTAGCGTGACGACCACTATCCCGGCAGCGCTAAAAATCGCCGCCACCATCCCCATTGCCGCGGCAGAGATGGTCGTGATCAACAGACCGCGTTGCAGGTTTGATGTCCCGAGCACAGATTCCCTTCGGTTCAGTCCGACCTGTTATCGGCAGTATTGCCGACTGATTGAGCTGCCTGATTGGGCCGAAACGAGGTCAGATCTCGGTGCGACAGTCGTCTTCGCCGTGGCGGTGCGGGGTGACCACCGGCACGCCGTGCGCATTGGCGCTCTCCAGAAGCCCGGACACGATACCTTGGTCAAGTTTGCAGACAATTTCGGGATGCTTCGACGCAGTTTCGCCGAACGGGCAGAACCTGGTGACGATCAGCCTTTCATCGGTATTGGCCTCGGTGTCGAACCCGACCCCCATCATCACCCTGGCGACAGCGTTGATAGCGGTATCGAAACCTGCATCCTTGGAGAGTCCAACTTCGGCGGCCAGTTCTCGGCCGTACTCCCTGCCGATTTCTTCGGCGACCTCGGCTGCAGTGTCCGGAGCGATCTTCTCCACAATCCTGGCCAGTAACTCGGCAAGTAGGTCATACCGGCGGGCTGGAAACTGCACCGAGATTTCCTTGGCGGTTGTCTCGTAGTGTTTCGCAGGCCTCCCGGCACCGGGGCCACGTCGTTCGGAGCGGCGCCGCCGTGTTACCTGGAGATATCCATCGGTGACGAGCCGGTCTAGATGGTGGCGGGCAACGTTGGCGTGGATGTCGAAGAGTTCAGAAATCTGGCCTGCGGTTACTGGTTCGACGGCTTCGCGAACGGTGATGTAGATTCCCCGCCGCGTCGCGTCGCCGAGCGTCGCCGCCAGGTCGCCGATCTGTTGGTTTAGCCCTAATGCGTCCACTGCAAGCTCCCGGATTGGGACCGATTTGATGGTTTCCTGACTCACTATAGTTTCTATCCACTACGCGGATAGGAGAAGGTGCCAAGTGATCGATGCCGAAGCGCTACGCACGGCGATTGGTAGGGTCGAAGACCCTGAGATCCATCGCTCTCTAGAGGAACTCAAAATGCTGCGCGACATCGATGTCGCACAAGATGGTTCTGTTCGCGTTCTGGTCGCCCTCACCATTCCTGGGTGCCCACTAAAGGACAAGCTCACCCAAGACGTAACGGCTGCGGCCCAGACTGTTGAAGGGGTCGGTGCCGTAACGGTCGACTTCACCTCGATGACTGACGAGGAACGGGCCAACTTGATGACCGACGTGCGCGGCGACAGTGACGCAGATATCCCCGTTGCCAGGGCCGGGAGCAAAACCAGGATCATTGCTGTGTCGTCCGGCAAGGGCGGTGTTGGTAAGTCTTCGGTGACTACCAATCTTGCCGTTGCGCTCGCCGCAAAGGGCAACACAGTTGGCGTGATGGATGCCGACGTATGGGGTTTTTCGATCCCGCGAATGCTCGGCATCGACCGTCCGCCAACGGTGATCGACGAAACGCTTTTCCCGCCGGAGGCGCATGGCGTAAAGGCAATGTCGATGGACTTCTTTGTTCCAGACGATCAAGCCGTTATCTGGAGAGGGCCAATGCTGCACAAGGCGTTGGAACAGTTCCTATCCGACGTCCATTGGGATGATCCCGACTATCTCCTGATCGATATGCCACCCGGTACCGGCGACATCTCGATCTCGATCTCGCAATTCCTACCAATGGCACAGGCGCTGATTGTCACGACACCACAGGTCACGGCCCAGCGTGTCGCCAAGCGGGCAGGCCTGATGGCTCTCAAAGTGAATCAGGACATCATCGGTGTCGTTGAGAATATGTCTTGGTTCGCCGGCGATGACGGCAAGCAGTACCCGATCTTCGGTGAAGGCGGGGGACAGGCTCTCGCAGAGGAGCTGGATGTTCCGCTGCTGGGCCGGATACCGCTCGTATCGACGGTTCGTGCCAGCGCTGACGCTGGGATTCCTATCGCAGTCAGTGAGCCTGGAAGCGAGGCCGCAATAGCTTTTGAGGCCATCGCAGATGAGATCATCGAACGGAAACCGCGACTGCGCAGCCATCCGCAGCTAGTTATCAACTAGCCATCGATCAGGCCGCTACGATTTCCGAAAAGCAAGGGAGGATCGAAAATGAGTAACGGTGGAAAGATGCGTATCGGCGTCGAGGGGGCGCGCGAACTCGAAGTCGAAGTCGAAGACCTGGATGTCGCAGTGGCCAGCCTCGAGGCCGGTCTCAGCGACGGTTCGCTAGTCTGGCTTACAGACAGCAAAGGCGTCCGCCACGGGATCGTGGGAGGACGCCTTGCGTTCGTAGAGATTGAGGAACAGGCCGACAGGTCGGTTGGTTTCGGCCTCTAGTCCCGGGGAGCCTGGCTAGGAAGCCTGACGCTCGGCCTCTTGGCGGCGGCGACGACGGTCGGCCAACCAGCGCTTGCGGAGGCGACGACGGTCTTCTTCGGGGTATCCACCCCACACACCAGATTCCTGGTTGGTTTCTAGCGCGTACTGGAGGCATTCTTCGCCTACTGAGCAGGCGGTGCAAATGGCCCGGGCCTTCTCGATGTGCCCAACGGCAGGGCCGGTGGTGCCGATCGGGAAGAATACTTCCGGATCACTGTCGCGACAGGCGGAGAGTTCTCTCCAGTCGGTAAGGGTGAGCATGCTGTTTTGTTCTCCTTGGCTTGTGAATGTGAGCACATTCACAAGGTGTACTCCAATAAAAAGGACACATATATGTGGCCTCGAATGAGCAGTGTAAGGGTGTTTGGTGGCCAGTATCAAGGGGTATTTCGGCCTCCCTGGGTCGGGACCTTTGTGGGACTAGGGTGGGAAGTAGTGGAATCGGTACCAAATGTGCCCGCTACTGTTGCGGAATCGGCGTACGAGACGCCACTAGGGAGTCTGTTATGAGTCTTCAAAAAGAACTCGCAAATGAGCTGAAGGATGCGATGCGGGCCCGCGACAAGGCCAGAACAAGCGTTATCCGTCAAGTCCAGACCGAAATCGCAGTAGCCAAGTCGGCTCCGGGATTCACCGGTGAGATCGATGATGAGCTCTACAAGACAACAATCGTGTCCTACGTCAAGAAGATGGATAAGGCACGGCTGGAGTTTGAAGCACTTGGGGAGCGCGGCGCAGAGCAGGCAGCAAAACTCGCATACGAGGTGGAGTATCTGTCACGGTGGACGCCAAGATTGCCCGGTGAAGAAGAAACAAGAGAAATCGTCAGGTCGGCGATTGCCGAGCTGGGTGTCGATGACCCCAAGATGATGGGGCGGGTTATGGGACACATAATGAAGACTGGCGTTGAACTCGATGGTGGTCTGGTGAACCGCCTGGTCCGTGAGGAGCTCGGCGCATAGCCGCCACATCGCCCGAGCGCTATCAGCCGATGTTGGCGTCGCCGTGGGACACTACTTTTTCGGATCCGGCCTGGACGTTTGAGCTGAAGTGGGATGGGGTTCGATGCCTCATGTATGCAACGGATGCCGGGGTCCAGCTGCAAAGCCGTGCCGGCAACGACCTGGCGGCTCGTTACCCGGAACTTGTCGCCCTCGACCTCCCACCCAATACTGTGCTGGACGGTGAAGTCGTCGCCATCGACGAATCTGGGCGCCCGTCGTTTCAGCGTCTCCAGAGCCGGAGGGGAGTCGATGGTGGCGGTGGGATCGTCCCCATCACCTACGTCGTTTTCGATCTCCTTCATCACGGCGAAAGCCTGGTCGGGGCGCCGCTCGAAGACCGCGTCGGGCACCTCGCTCGTCTCGACCTGCCGGCGCCGCTCGTCGTCGCCGACAGCTTCCGTGGTGATTCGAGGCCAGTTTGGGACTTCGTGGTCGCCAACGATCTAGAGGGCATCGTTGCCAAGAGATTGAGCAGTCGGTACCAGCCGGGGAAGAGGTCGCCCGATTGGCGGAAGATTGGGCAGTTCAAACAAGTTCGTGCCGTGGTTGGGGGATTCACAGCAGGGACGGGCGCCAGGGAGCCATCGTTTGGAGCGTTGCTCTTGGGTCTGCAGGACGGCGACAAACTGCGGTGGATCGGTGCGGTTGGGTCGGGCTTCAACGACAAATCCCTGCGGGCCATCCGCGGGGCTCTGGACGAGATGACCGTTGGCCAATCACCCTTTCAATCAGACTTGGAGATCCCCGCCGGAGCTACCTGGGTGCAGCCCCGGCTTGTCGCCATGGTTCGCTACAAGCAATGGACAACAGCAGGCCGGCTCCGTGCCCCATCCTTCCAAGGCATGACCGACACTCCTGTCGGGCTGGCCTCATGGGAGGCGGAAGGTCCCCCCGCTGCATAGGCCGAGAGGACCTAATCCGAGAACGCGAAAACCGGGTTTTAAGGATCGCGCCGGGCACGGCGATAGGGAATACATGGTTGCACTACAAGCCCTCGTTGCCGCAATAACCTTTGCGCTGGTGCTGTTTGCGGCTCGTCTCACCGTCGAACTCGAGGCCTTTGACCAGGAGTAGATGGGGTATCGGCGGGTCGCTTAGACAGCCTTCTTTTCCTTCGTGGCTTCGACGCTCGCCCGCAGGGCATCCATCAAGTCCACGACGCCTGTCGCTTCAGGTAGGTCTGGAGCAACAATCTGTTGCCCCTCGACTTTGATAGCGGCGGCGGCTTCGACGGCTTCCCGTGACTCGTCGTTCCAGGCCGACGGATCAAACGTGCCCGCCAGATTGTCGATGATCATGGTTGCCATCGACATTTCTTCTTCTCTGATTTCGATCTCGTCCTCAAGACTCTCGAAGTTTGGCTCCCGTATCTCATCGGGCCAGTACATCGTCTCGAGAATGATCACTCCCTCTTCGGCACGAAGTGTCGCCAGATACTCGCGTTCGCGAATCGCCACCTTGGCGATGCCGACCATACCCCGGGTTTCGAGGCCGGCGAGCAAGATGCGGTAGGCCTTGATTCCTGTCTTTTCCGGAGCGAGGTAATACGAGCTGCGGAAGTAGATCGGATCGATTTCGGAACGATCGACGAACTGGACAACATCGACGGTTCCGCCGGTTATGCCCTTCATGATGCCCTGCAACTCCTCGGAGGTGAACACGACATAGCGTTCCTTGTCGATCTCATAGCCCTTGACGATGTTGTCGGTTAGTACCTCTTCGCCGTCGGCCTCCGCAACCTTCTTGTACCGAATGCGCGAGTGATCAGACTCACGCAATTGGCGGAAGCTCGGGCGCTTGCTCTCAGTCGCCGAATACAGGCCGACCGGGATCGTGACCAACCCGAACGATATGGCACCTTTCCAGATGGGGCGCATGTTGAACCTCCCAGTACGCGAAAACACTAGCTGGGCAAATAGCGATCGGGCTACTGGTTTTTGGGGCGTACACTCGTCGCACTCCTAGAAGGACACCGATTGATCGCAGGATTGCTGCCGCCGCCCGAACTCGAAGTTCGGCAAGACGAGAGGGCTGATAAGGAAGCCTTCATCGTGATCATCGCGGGCACATTGCTGCTCTATGTCTTCCATTACTGGGGTCGTCCGGACTACTTCGTGAGATCGGGACTTATCGACTGGGTGGCCTCCAACATCGGAGGGACGCTCGAAGAGCACCCTGGGGTTGGGGCCTATCTGTACTGGGGCTTCACCTCGTTGGTCCTCCGCACGCTGGTGCCAGCCGCGATCATCTTCTGGCTGATCAAGGACTCTCCCCGCGACTGGGGATACCGGATCAGCGGCACACTGAAGCATTTCCCTGTCTACGGCCTCATGTACCTGGTCATGTTGCCGATCCTCGTCTGGATATCGAGCCTTGAAAGCTTTATGACCTACTACCCGTTCTACGACCGTGCTGCCGAAGGGGGCTCGGCCTTCTGGCTGTACGAATTCGGCTACGTATTTCAGTTTGTGGGGATCGAAGCATTCTTCCGTGGCTTCCTGACGTTTGGATTGGCGAGACGATTTGGTCTTCTCGGCGTCGCCATCATGACGGTGCCCTACACGATGATTCATTTCGGGAAGCCCGCACCCGAGGCCTTTGCCGCGATCATTGCCGGCCTTGCACTTGGCTATCTCGCATTGCGGTCCAAGAGCTTTGTCCCGGGGATCTTCCTCCACGTCAGCGTCGCCATAACAATGGACATGCTGGTCCTGTGGCGCCTCGGTGCGCTGGGTAACGTGTTCTAGGA
>JASJHC010000227.1:0-14000 GCA_033791245.1 Acidimicrobiia bacterium
AACTCACGAAGTGAGTGCCCGTTCCCATTATTCAGTAAGAGCTCGGTCCGTTGCGGCAAGACGTTGGGCGAGAACCCCCATAACCTCGACCGCTATCTCGGGGTTTGTCGTGAGAAGCGCTTTGAAATCCCACCTGGTGACAGCAAGGACCTTTACGTCGGACTTTGCGGCAACGGTGGCGGTTCGTGGCGTATCGTCGAGAAGCAAGGCAATCTCCCCGAAGTAGTCCCCCGGCGCATAGTCGGCAAGATGGTGATCGCCACGGGTTGCCTCAACCTGACCCTCAAGGAGGATGTAGAAGCCCATTGTGCTTTGGCTGTCCTCACGGATGATCTTGTCACCGGCCTTGAACTGCCGGATTTTGGCCACGTCCGCAATGGACGCAACGGTTTTGTCAGAGCAACTCGCAAAAAGCGGCGTCTTGCGTAGGAATTCGACCTTGTCCATGAACGCTCCTCGATACGGCTAGGAACTCGACACTAGCCAAAACAAGCTGGACTGGCAGGAAAAGCTCCCGCTGGAGTTCCACGCAGCCGAATCCCCACCCCTGGAGCTCCACGCAGTGGAACTCCCAAGGAACTCACGGAGTGAGTTCCCGCTCAGCCCTCGATGGCACGACCCGACGATGCATCACCTAGCTCATCGATTCGGGAGATCAACTTGACGGCCCCCATCGACTCGGCGGTGCTGTGGGCGCTCGTCAGTAGATCAGAGGCTTCGCTCTTCCGACCCAAAGCAAGCAAGGCACGGGCCTGTCCAATCTGAGACAGGACCAGATCCAGCACCCGGCCCGCCTTCTCGGCAAATGTCACCGCACTCGCAAATCGGTCCGCGGCTTTGTCCATCTCCTCGCGGGAGAACTCGAGCAACCCTTGAGAGATCGCAACTTGCACGTCTCCTGCAGCTCCGACCGGGCGAGTGCTACCAACGAGTCGTTCCAGGAAATCGTGGTGACCTGTGTCGGCCAGCGCGGCGGCAACGGCCGCCACGAAGTAGCTACGGAAGGCGGGAGCGTCGGCCGTCGCCTGATCGAACTCCTCGCTGAGGGCTAGCACCGCGGCATCATCGCCGGCGTCGTAAGCCAGCTCTACGGCAAATGACAGAACCGGGGCGAGCACCTGCTGGTCCTTGATCGCCCTGGCGGTCTCCAACAGTGGTTCGAACAGCTCCCGCGCCTCCTGCTCCCGACCCCGGTGGAATAGAACCACAGCCCTTATGGCCGCAGCCCCGGTGCCAGCCTGGCTACCGCCGGTCTTGGCGTCGCGGTCTATTACCTGATTTGTGAGCTCCAGTACTTCGTCCCACCGACCCATCGGCATCAGAATCTCGGACTTGGTGAACCGATGCCAATTGGCTGCGATCGGAAGCCCTCGCTCCTCGGCGAGGCGCAGACCCTTGTCGATATGCATCAAGCCCTCGTCCGTACTTCGCATCAAAGCCACGACTGTGGCGAGGTTATTGAGAGCAGTTGTCGCCGCGCCTGTCATATTTCGGTCGAGGGCAATCTCTGCAGCATTCTCGAGATATTCCACACCTGAGGCATCCCCCAACTCAACCAAGGCTCCACCCCGGCTGTAGAGCAAGCGGATCTGGTCTTCTATCGTTCCTGCCGAGGCAACCACCGGAGCCGCCTTCTCCGCTAGGTCAAGCGCTTCGGCGGCCTGGCCGCGGAGAAAAAAACCAGAGGCTCGACCGGTCAGGACCTTCGCCTTGGCGGCGCCGTCCGGGAGCTCATCGAGCAATTCCATAGCCTCCGCACCACGTTTGTCGGCTCCGGCCGTATCACCTCTCCACCACAGAAGGCTCGCTTTGGCAACGAGCGCCAGCGCTTGGCCCTCGACATCTCCTTCATTGCGATACAGCGCCAGCGCTTCGTCGTATATCGGTCCCGTTTGATCGGGGTCTTGGGACAGAGGACCCAGTTCGAGAAGCGCCAGAGCTCGATCCTTCCCGGGCTGTGCCACATCAGCGGCCGTGCGGTAGTAGCCAGCCGCACGAGTTGGGTTCAAACCTCGAGTACGGTCGCCGGCTTGCATGTTGACCCGATACGACCTCATGCGAAGGTCGGGATGCGGATCACTGGAGAGGAGCATGGCCTCACCCAGGTGATAGGCCACCAGCTCGGCGGAGTCGTGACCGTGGGGGCCGGTGACCGCCTCGATCCAGCTGGCCGCGGCTTCATGGAGCTGAGCGCGGTCACCGCGAGGGATCTGGCCATAGGCGACGTCGCGAATCACACTGTGCGAAAACGCATACTCCTCCTGGCCCAACATCGACGGGTCTCGCACCGGACGGATCAATTCGCGCCGCACGAGGTTGCGTACCAGCAACGATGAGTCAGGGGCTGAACGCATTGCCTGGAGAGCTCCAAGCCAGAAGACCTTTCCGACCACGGCGGCAGCCTGCAGTGTTGCCTTCTGCTCGGGTTTGAGAAGATCAAGCCGAGCCGCAACGATGGCCTGCACCGAACCCGGGAGCGGCAAATCTCCAATGCCGGCCGCGTCCTGCAACAGACCCTGATCATCTGCCAGTCTCACAAACTCGGTCACATATAGAGGATTCCCTTCCGACCTTTCCAGAATGGCTTGTTGCACCGACTCATCTAGCACGGTTGCCTCCAGGAGTGCCCCGAGCAAGACGGCCGCATGTTCGGTATCGAGCGGAGACAGGCTCACCGCGGCAGCATTCCTCTTGCCCCCGCCCCATGTGTCGCGAACGGAATAGAGCTCGGGCCGAGCAGTCGTGACGACAAGGATCGGCGAACTGACCGCCCAGTCTGTGAGATGCTCCAAGAAATCCAACATGGCCTCGTCGGCCCAGTGGAGATCCTCCACTACCAGGATCAAAGGGTTGCGTGTTGCAAGCGCCTCGAGAAATCGTGACCACGCTGAAAACAACTCGGCTTGGTCGACGGTGTCGGCGGCCCCGCCAACGCCAGCCAGAGGCGACAGTCTCGCCTTCACCCAGTCAGCTGTGGTCGAGTCAGCAAACAGGGGTTTCACTGCAGCGTGGAGCTTCGCTTCGGCTCCAGTATCCGATTCAAGAATGCCAGCATGCGCTTTCACGATCTCGGCAAGCGCCCAGAACGTGATTCCTTCGCCGTAAGGGAGACATCGGCCCTGCCGCCACCATGCGATGTCGGGGCGGGCGTCAATAGTTTCACGAAACTCGTTCAGCAATCGACTCTTGCCGACCCCCGGTTCGCCGATGATCGTGACCAGCTGGACGGTGCGTTCTCGAACTGTTCGCTCGAAGGCATCGACCAGAGCCCCCAACTCCGCATCCCGGCCAACAAAGGGCGTTGAGTGCCGTCGATCAACATCGACACCAAAACGGCTGCGAGCTTCGAGCGGCTGCCAGATGGGTAGCGGCTCGGCCTTGCCCTTCACCTCGACCGGATCGAGATCCGCATAGACGACAACATCGCGAGTCGACAGGTAGGTGCGCTCATCCACGACCACTCCCCCTGGAGGGGCCACCTCCTCCAGCCGCGAGGCTGTGTTGACAACGTCACCGATGATCCCCTCCCGGTCGCGGTCACCCCCCGAGATCTGCACGATGGCTTCGCCCGTTGTTACCGCAACTCGGATGGACAGCGACAGTTCGGGATCGCCGGCGTTCAAATCGTCGACCGACCTCCGCATTCGAAGAGCCGCACGAACCGCCCGCTCTGGATCATCTTCATGAGCAACGGGAGCGCCAAAGACGGCGAATACGCCATCGCCCATCAGCTTCTCGACGCGACCACCAAACCGCTCTACGTCTTCGCGAATCTTGCGGTGGTAGACGGTCAGCCGGGCCCGCACATCTTCAGGATCCGACTGTGCCGTGTGGGCCGTGAAGCCGACCAAGTCCACAAAAAGGACTGAGACCACCTTCCGCTCCTCGAGTCCAGGATCTATGTCCGAATCAGCGACCGCGGTAGGAGATCCACAGGAAGGACAGAAACGCGAGCCCGCCGGGATATCAGCACCACACGAGCTGCAGGCCTCGGCTAGCGAGGATCCACAACTAGTACAGAATCGGGCATCGCCCACCGCGGGGACGCCACAGGATGGGCAAACGTCACTCATGAATGGCGACTATAGGGGGAACTCACGAAGAGCATGCCCACGAGTTTCTGTCTTACAGAAACTCGCAAGGAACTCGAAGAGTTCCCACTTTCCCCCCAAAGGGGGGACTGACCAGGAAACCGGGACAATGTCGGTTCCTACTTCTTGGCGGCCTCGTAGTAGGGGTTATCGCCGCCGGCGTGATCGGTGACGTCAATGACCTTGGTGATCTCAGGCACCATCTCAACAAGGCTCGACTCTATGCCCTGCGACAACGTGACCGAAGCCATGCCACACCCTTGACATCCGCCGCCGAACCGGATGTAGGCAACACCATCCTCCACACCAGCAATCTCGGCCCGTCCGCCGTGTGATGCGATCGCTGGGTTGATCATCTCGTTGACAACCTGGGTGGCACGTTCCGCCACCGACCCGGACAGGTCAACTCCGGATTGGTCTCCCAAGATCGTTGGACTTGGCCCATTCGGATTGTCGATGACCAGCCCAGGCTGGAGAAGGTTTACAGAGACTTTGATGGTCGCACCGGTGAGGTTGGCCACGTCGGCGTCAGGGACAATCAGCGACAGTCCGTCATGCTTGACGATGTGGTCATTGGGCGCCGTATCGGCGATACGCATCATCGCCAGGCTGTACGAGAACGACATCCCATCGAGACCAGAGATGTTCACCACTAGTCCAAGCTCATCGTTGTCGGGCTCCTGGTTCAGAATCTCAAGGATCATCGCCTTGGCTTTGTCGTCGACAGCAACGATCGGTTCAAAGTGGTTTTGCATGTGCGTATCGTAGGTGAACCTTGCTCCCTCGAAAGACGCCAATGAAGCGTGTCGCCATTGTTGCCGGCCAGTCCAGCTACCGAACTCCTGACTTTCTGGAGGCGGCGAAGCTACTGCGCATCGAAGCTCAGCTCGTCGGCGACGGCAACTTCCCGGCAGGCCATCAAGGCCTCGAGGTGGGTCTCGACGATCCGGAGACCGCCGCTCGCGCGCTGGCAAAACACCTTCCTACGGTTGATGCAGTGCTCGGAGTCGACGATCAGTCTGTCCTGACCGCAACGACTGCGGCAGCGGAACTCGGTCTCCCCCACAACCCGATCAATGCGGTGGCGGCAACCCGTGACAAAGCGGCTCTTCGCCGACTTCTTGCTTCCAAGAACATCAATCAACCCAAGTTCCGCCAGGCCCCGCCGGGCGCCGCTATCCCGGCCGCGGGCGAGATCGGGTACCCGGTAGTGATCAAGCCGACTGGATTGTCAGCAAGCCGAGGGGTAATCCGAGCCGACAGTCCTGGGCAAGCCGCCATTGCCGAGAACCGGGTGCGATCGATCCTTGATGCGGCCGGGCTGTCGGCGACCGAGCAGCTGCTGGTTGAGGAGTACATCCCCGGTGCAGAGATTGTCGTCGAGGGCCTGCTTGGCTCCCACGGGATGGAGCTGCTGGCGATCATCGACAAACCCGATCCGCTGGAGGGCCCGTTCTTTGAAGAGACGCTCTACGTAACCCCGTCCCGCCATGCGGTCGACGTTCAGGAACGGGCAGTGCATCTCGTAGAGGAAGCAGTCGCCGCCATCGGTCTCATCATGGGTCCAGTTCATGCTGAGGTGAGGATCAACCCCGATGGCCGGTGCTATCTAATCGAGCTGGCGGCCCGCAGCATTGGAGGCTTGTGTGGCAGAGCGTTCAGCTTTGGTCTGCTGGGCGAATCGCTCGAAGTCATGATCTTGCGCAGCGCCCTCGGACTTCCTTCCCCTGTAATCGAGCCTTCTCGACCTGCAACCGGTGTCTTGATGCTCCCCATCCCCGCCACCGGGATACTCACCGGTGTCTCCGGCCTGACGGCGGCTCGCCTGGTTCCCGGAATCGACGACATCACAATCACGATCCCGACCGGTCGCCATGTTGCGATGCTGCCGGAAGGCGACCGCTACCTCGGTTTTGTGTTTGCCGGTGGCGCAGATCCGGCCGCGGTCGAGATATCACTGCGCCAGGCAGGCAATGAACTCGCTATCACAATCGACGGTGAAGAGGTCTAGCCCCAAGGAACTCGGAGAGTTCACGCCCTGGAGTCCCGCTTTGGGGACTCCCAAGGAACTCGAAGAGTTCCCGGACTCCCAAGGAACTCACGAAGTGAGTTCCCGCCGACGCCGTTGGCATGACATCGACCTTCTGGGGCCTACAGCAGCAAGTCCCCAAGCCACCAGATTGCCAGTGCACCAAGCCCCACCATTAGAAAGAGCGCAAACGAGTTGCGGCGATCGGGGACGACAGCCTCCAGCTTGCGTACCTTCTGGCCGGCAACGGGCGGTATCAGGTCGGATATTGGCGTCCCGTCCGGCAGTACAGCATCGGGCCATGCTTCCAACAGAGGTTCGAGCACGAACCGCCGTTCGGCCATGCGAGGGTGGGGCACAGTCAAGTCCGGCCCTGCCACCACCTGCTCGCCGTACAACAGGACGTCTAGATCTAGGGTGCGTGGCCCCCAGCGCTCCCTACGTTCTCGACCATGCTCACGCTCAATCTCGAGACAGCGCATCAGCAACTCCCGGACCGAAAGATCGGTCTCGATGATCGCGACGGCGTTCAGATAGGGACCCTGCTCCGGGCCGCCGATCGGATCCGTTTCATACAAGGAGGAAACACGAACCAACGATCCGGACTCGGACAATGAGCCAACCGCGTCGGTAATGTGGCTGGCGCGGTCGCCAAGATTGGATCCGAAGCCGATTGCGGCCCGGGTCACCTCTACTCCGCGTCCGGGATCAGGCCGCGGCCCTCAGGACCGAGGGGGCGGCCAGAGATCTCTTGGATGATCGACGTCGCAATGATCGGGTCCTTGACGAGGCCCGAGTGGACGAGGTAGCCACCCATTAAGCCCACGAGTAGGTCACCAATCAGCTCACGGTGTACCAACACCGATGCTCCCCGCGCATTCATGGCCTCGTCGAGGACAGAAAAGACCTCGTTGACCTCTCCAGGATCGAGGTCATCCTCAATCGGGTAGTGGAAGAATCTGAGGGTCGCCCCTTCGTATGCAGCCTGGTTCTGGTTACCTGACATCAGAGACACAACGGTGTTGACACCCTGCTCGGCCAGCCAGATGATCTCTTCCTCACGCCGCACCCGGCGATGTTGGAAGCCATAGCCACCAACGCGTTCAGAGATCGCCAACCGACCGGCGATAACCCACTTGAACCCCCGCGGTTCCAGACCTGCCACTTTTCTATGTCCTCCGTCGTGAAGCCCGCACCATAGCGTCAGCGGTTCGCGCCGACTGAAGGGCATGGCTCACATTGTGTACTCGTACTACCGACGCTCCGCCGGCAACTGCGAGCGCCACCGTAGCCGCTGTGGCCGGGTCGCGTTCGTCTGCGGACGTCTCGATCCCGGCAGTTTGGAGGATTGAGCCGAGAAACCCCTTGCGCGACGTGCCAACAAGGACTGGATAGCCAGCGGCGGCGATTCGATCTGTCGCCGCCAGTAATGCCAGGTTGTGATCGAAGCTCTTGCCAAAACCGATCCCGGGGTCGATGCAGATCCGGGACCGATCAACGCCTGCTCGGATAGCTTCTTCTGCCCTGGTCTCTAGAAAGGAAATGACCTCAGAAACCACGTCCTGGTAGCGGGGGTCATCCTGCATTGTCTGTGGCTCACCCTGCATGTGCATCAGCACGACACCGACACCGGTTGCCGCACACAATGAGGCCATCTCCGGGTCCGAGAACGCCGAAACGTCATTGATGATGTGGACGCCGACCCCGACGGCGGCGCTCGCCACCTCGGCCTTCATGGTGTCGACACTGACGACGACACCTTGCGCAACGAGGTCTCTGATGACTGGCACAACACGGGACATCTCCTCGAGCACCGAAACCGGCTCTGCACCGGGCCGGGTCGATTCTCCACCGACATCGACGATGTCAGCACCTTGGTTCCACATCAAGAGGCCGTGGGCCACCGCCGCCTCGATCGCCGCATAGCGACCGCCGTCGGAGAATGAATCCGGAGTTGTGTTGACAATCCCCATTACCAAGGAATGGTCGGCAGTCGAGAGCTCTCGATCCCGGATCGTCCAAGTTGCGTGGGTCACCGGTTGCGACCCGGCTGCGACCTCGACCACTTATGGCCGCGATGGTTGCGGATCGTCGTTGGGCAGGGATGAGGCCACCATGCCATCGCTGGCTAGGGGCGTTTCCGGGAGTCGAATCCGTAGTGCACCGATCTCAGTGTGCTCCCACTTGGGGACATCTGAGAAGATCTCAACTACTTCAGCGGCATCCACGGTCTCTTTGTCCAACAGAACCTCGGCGATCCGGTCAAGCGCCGCACGATGGGTGGTGATGATCGAGCGAGCTTCTTCGTGGGCTTGATTGATCAACATACGGATCTCGTCATCAATAGCCGACGCGACGTCATCTGACATCTCCTGCCGACTCGAATAGTCACGACCCAAGAACACCTGCGACTCAGGATGGCCGTAGCGAAGCGGGCCGAGCCGATCGCTCATCCCATATTCGGTGACCATCTTGCGGGCAAGGTCGGTCGCTTTCTGGATGTCATCAGAAGCCCCGGTACTCGGGTCCCCAAAGACCTCTTCCTCGGCGGTTCGCCCGCCCAATGCATATGCAAGCTGATCGACCAGTTCGCTGCGCCTGTCGTAGCTCTTGTCTTCCACCGGGAGCGCCAGCGTGTACCCACCGGCACGGCCCCTGGGAATGATGGTGACCTTGTGGATGGGAGCCAGATTTGGCAGTGCAAAACCGACCAGAGCATGCCCACCCTCGTGATAGGCGGTGAGCTTGCGGGCTTCCTCAGACATGACCCGGCTCTTGCGTTCCGGTCCGGCGATCACCCGGTCAATGGCCTCTTCGAGTTCGAACATCGAGATGAGCTTCTTGTCGCGACGCGCCGCCAACAAAGCAGCCTCGTTGATGAGGTTGGCTAGATCGGCCCCGGTGAAGCCCGGAGTTTGTCGAGCCAAGGCCTCCAGTTCAATGCCCTCGTCGAATGGCTTGCCCTTGGAATGGACCTCCAGAATGGCCGCGCGGCCCTTGAGGTCCGGTCGATCCACGACAACCTGGCGATCGAAACGCCCCGGACGCAGCAGTGCCGGGTCGAGGATGTCCGGGCGGTTGGTCGCAGCGATAACGATGACGCCTGTGTTGACATCAAAGCCGTCCAATTCAACCAGCAGCTGGTTCAAGGTTTGCTCCCGCTCATCATGGCCACCGCCAAGTCCTGCACCGCGATGCCTACCCACGGCGTCGATTTCATCGATGAACACGATGGCTGGGCCATTTTGCTTGGCCTGCTCGAACAGATCGCGGACCCGGGATGCGCCGACCCCGACAAACATCTCGACAAAGTCTGACCCGGAGATGCTGAAGAACGGAACATCTGCTTCGCCGGCTACTGCCCGGGCGAGCAATGTCTTGCCGGTTCCGGGAGGGCCATACAACAACACGCCACGAGGAATCTTGGCTCCGATGGCACGGAACTTGCCGGGGCTGGCGAGAAAGTCCTTGATCTCTTCGAGCTCTTCGACTGCCTCATCGGCGCCCGCTACGTCCTTGAAGCTGACCTTGGGAGCGTCCTTGCTGACCTGCTTGGCCTTCGCCTTCCCGAATTGCATGACCCGGTTGCCGCCGCCCTGCATCCGGGACAGGAAGAAGATGAAGATGCCAAAGATGAGCAGGTACGGGAATATCGACGTGAAGAACCACTGCAGAGCAGACGGATTCTCGGCATTGACCGTGAATTGCTCGATCCCGGACTCATTGATGAGGATGGTCAGTTCGTCCTCAAACTCCGGCGGGTAGACGGTGCGGAACTCAGGGTTCGCTCCCTCCACCACAGCATCTGTGGCGAAGGTACCAACGATCTCGCTCGAGCGAGTCTTCATTTCGAGAGTCTCGATGTCGCCGGTGACCAGCATTGTCTGGAATTCGCTGAGCAGCAGTTCCTCGGGCTCGGTGGCACCCTGGAGAAACACGTTCACTGCCATCATCACAAGGATGGCAACGACCATGTATACAAGGATCGTGCGGGCAGTACGGTTCACTTCGCTCCTAGGTGCTTCAGTCTGGTTGTTCGTGGCGGAAAGAAGCCGCCGGGGCGACCCATGATATGCGATTGGCGACGCTAGTTCTGCACCGATTCACAAACAATGGACAGTCGATCCCCGGAATGGTCAGTCGACCAGTTTGAATCCTTCTTGCACATCCGTTGGTGAAGAGGTCGAATTGGTATCCATAACCCCGACATACGGAAGATTGCGGTACTGCTCGTTGTAGTCCAGGCCGTAGCCGATAACGAATTCGTTCGGGATGTGGAATCCTTCGTACTGAATGTCGAAGTCGGGGCGCTCGACCTCATCTTTGATCAGTAGGGCCGCAAGCGAAAGTGTCGCCGGCTTGCGCACCGCCAGGGTCCGCAACAGATACTTCAGGGTGTGCCCGGTGTCGATAATGTCCTCGACAATCAATATGTTGCGTCCCTCAATCTCCTGATCCAGGTCCTTGAGGATGCGAACGACACCGGAACTATGAGTGCCGCCATGGTACGAGGAGACCGCCATGAAGTCCGTCTCTACAGGCAGCCGCACGTGACGGGCAAGATCGGCGAGCACGACAAAGGCACCCTTGAGGATGCCAATCATCAGTAGGTCTTTACCCTCGTAGTCCTTGGTGATGGCCGCACCCATCTCGGCCAGCTTGGCTTGGATCTCGTCCTCAGAAATGAGGATCTTCGCAACCTTCACGTTGTCTGCCTTTCAAGCTCAATCCATGTACTCAGCGACGTCTCGACCTTGGTCCATGCTGCGACCCGGACGCCCGCTGCCCAAGCGATTCTGCCACGCGACTCGATCAGCGGCCAAGCCGAGCGTTTCCGCACCGCAATCCCCGCTTCGTTGAGAGCGTCCGCAATCTTCTTGCTCCCGGTACCAATGTCGATGCGATCCCCCGGCTGGGGTGCCCGCACCGCAAGCCGCCCAGACGGCAATGCAAGACGACACCAGTCGTGTGACATCCGCGGCGGCGTGCCCATTGCGGCTGGCATCGTGGTGATGATGTGTAAGCCGAAGATGGTGCGGCCGGGCACGGTGAGTTCGATCGGCTCGGGAATAATCGGATTCTCAGGGCGGTGGATGGCTACGTAGGGGCCTTCCTTCTCGGCAACGTAGCCATCGCCCAGATCGCGGCGGGGCACGCTGCCCAGCGTGACTGCAAGCACAGCTTCGACCTCGCGACTCGTGCCTGGATATGGGGGGTGGACCCGACGCAGGGCGGCACGGATGGCTCGCTTGGCCAGTACCGCAGGAATGGTGACCAAGGGGGCGACCGCAAGGAGGGTCGTCTCCCCATCTTGCACTGCAATATCCGGTGGAGTGGCCGCGTCGAGGTAGGCGTCGTCGGCCGCCAGGTGCTGGGCGCTCCTACCCACGATGTCAACCAATTCTCCGTCAATGTGACTATCGAGTTTGGGAAGAATCTCATGGCGAATCAGATTCCTACGAATCTCCCTGTTCTCGTTGGAAGGGTCGTCGAGATACGGCAGTTCGAGCTCGTCGGCAAGATTTCGTAGGTCATTTCTTCGGAAGCCAAGGAACGGGCGTACGAACGGGAGACGTTCGGGCGTGATCCCAGCAAGCCCGGTGGAACCGGCTCCCCGCAGCAGGTTACCGACGACCGTTTCCGCAGCATCGTCAGCATGATGGCCCATCACAATGAGTCGACTGTCGGCGAATTCGGTAAGCGCAGCCAACCGAACCTCTCTTGCCGCACCCTCCGGGGACGGACCGGCATCGGGGGTCACGTCAATGACTTCGAGGGGAAGACCCAACAGTTCTGCAACGCACGAGGCAGCCTGCTGCAGCTGTGACGAGGCTGGCCAACCGTGATTGATGTGAACAGCGCTCACTGAGCCTGGCGGTCTGGCCGATTTGCTAGCCCAGGCAGCAACTGCAGAATCGGCTCCGCCGCTGAGAGCCACCAGCAGGGGCCCGTCTTGGAGGGTCGCGACCATCCGACAGACATCCTCACCGAATCGACTCATCCCACCCGGTACAGCCATGAGACCGGGTCCTCGATTTCCTCAAGCGTTGGCAGGTTCGAAGGGCGAAGCCAGGCCGCATCCAGAGCAGACCACCCGGCCTGCCGTTCGACGCCGTCGATGAACTTGGCACCCATGTCGTACTGCTTCATCTTCATCTCCAGCCCAACCAGACGCATAAACATGGCGGTCCGCGGATCGTTGCGCCTTGACGCGAGGATCCGCGACATTCGTTCCTGGCTCACCAGTTCGCGGGCGCCGATGCGGTCCATGACCACATGGCCATGACCTTCGAGAAGAGACATGAGAGCTTGCACCTTGTCGATGACTTCGCGTTGATCTGGCGTAGCCAGCAAGCCGAACAGGCCCTGCTCGGTAACAAGAGGCCGGCCTTGGGCTGAGGCCTCACGGACCTCTTCGGCAAGACGAGCCATCCGTCCCGGTTCGGGCTTTGAGGCATTGACGAGCTCCTCAACCAGTCCGAGAAAATACGAACGCAGCCAAGGCACCCCTTGGAACTGCAGGCGGTGGGTCGATTCGTGCAGCGCAACCCAGAAGCGGAACTCTGCGGGCCGAAACTCGAAACGACGTTCAATGGCCAGCACATTGGCCCCGACAAACATCACGGTGTCACCGGCTCTACCATCGCTCGTCGGCAACACAAGTTCATACTGGCCAAGAACCCGTCTCGACAGAAACCCAAGGAGTGCTCCGAGTTCTGCCGACATGAGCCGACCGGCCGCACCGCGGCCGACCGTCTTTTGCTCACCGAGACGTTCCGTGACCGGTGCCATCAGCTCAGAGAAGGAGGCGATGTTGTTCTCA
This sequence comes from Acidimicrobiia bacterium, assembly GCA_033791245.1. Classification (GTDB taxonomy): domain Bacteria; phylum Actinomycetota; class Acidimicrobiia; order Spongiisociales; family UBA5794; genus JAAETI01. The sequence goes on from JASJHC010000227.1 coordinate 12,944, forward strand.
ACCCATTCGGCTCGGCTGACTACTGCCACATCCGGTGTGCCGGGTGCTTCGAGCCCCGTCTCCTCGGCAACCAGAGCAGTGGCACGCTCGACGAGAAGCGGCGCTTGCCGCGCCAGACGGGCCTCGTGATAAGTGCCCTCAAGCGGATAGTTCCCGGCGAAACGCCGAGCAATCGAAACCGCTGAACTCCAAGTGGTGGTAGACATGGGTGCCAAAGTACTACGCGCTCAGACTTCGCATGCCGGTGAGGGTGGCACAGCTAGATGACGCGGTAGCGACCTCGGACCCTGACCACGTAATAAGCAGCGGCAGATCCGACGGCAACGGCACCAAGAGCGGCAACCGCGGGCGCAAGGAATCGAGCGGTCCACGGGTCCTCGTCGGCTTCCTCCTCTGCCTCCGGAAGCATGACTGCAGGTTCCGCGGCAACGACCTGAACCGAGGTATCAGCGATTGCAGCGGGAGACCCGATAATGGCAAGCGGAGCCGGCACGAAGAGCAAGAACACCACGAGGCCGCGGACAAGATTTGCGAGTGACTGCTTCATCGAACGAGACGATAGCATGACTCCCCTTCGGGGAGTTTCTGAGATTTTGCTTCGCAAGACCCAACCAAGTCAGCCAGGACTAGCGACGAGTTTCTGCCCTGCAGAAACTCGCAACGTGGCGCCTTGCGCCACGCGCACGCCTAGAGCTCGGGGACTACGCGGCCACGGAGACGGGGGAACTTCGTGGGAGCGTGGGCGTAGCAAAACTCGCGGCGGTTGTAGCGCGATAGCAAAGTTTCACATTCGTGCTTGGCGCAGTAGCGCTGTTCGTTAGTCGCTTTCGGAGGCCTGGCGGTACCGAGGATCCTCTTGCCTTTGAGTGTGTTATCAGACATTTTGTGCGTTTCCTTTTCTCAATCCACACCACGGATTGGCCGACGCAGCAGACTCAGTTTTCCTGAGTATCAGCTGCCTCTTTGTCTATCAACGCACGGATACGGTCAAAAAGTTCCTGAGGTGGCTCATCTTTGCCACATTCGCGCATCCGCTCTTTGAGTCGGCTCTCAAAAT
>JASJHC010000228.1:0-6346 GCA_033791245.1 Acidimicrobiia bacterium
CGTCACGCCACACCACTGCCACCCGGGCCGGGCGGTTGAGGGTGAAGTTCATCCAATCGCTGCGGGGCCCGGTGTTCTTGAACTCCCAGTTCGTCGATGGGGAGAGCACATCCCAGCCGGCATAGCGACCGGCGCTGTCGACGTTGACAGCCCTGTCGTCGTATGGCTCTATGTCGAGCCCCTTGGTCAGGGCCCGCGGCCAGTACTGCATGTTGTCTGTGTAGATGACGTCGACACCGTCGTCTTTGCGAATGACGTGGTAGCGAGAGACAAGTGCCTTATCGGCATCAGTTACCGCAAACGAGGAAGGGGTGGTTATGGGGAGATCGAGGGCTCTGGTCAGGAATGTGGCCATTTCGGCTCGGGTGAGTCTGCTGTCTGGGCAGAACTCGGTGTTGGCTGGGGGATTGCAGCCCTTGGTGATACCAGCTGTGGCCAGCTTCTCGATGTCGGCTTCAAAGACCGACCCGTCGTCGTCACTGAACTCGATCCCAGGATCGAGTTCAGTGAGGCGCAGCGCCCTCGAGAGAAATGCTGCCATCTCAGCTCGAGTGACCGTGCTGTCTGGGCAGAACCTGGTGTTGGCTGGGGGATTGCAGCCCTTGGTGATACCGGCTGCGGCCAGTCTCTCAATGTCGCCCTCGAAGATCGACGAGTTGTCGTCGGTGAATTCAACGGATGTCGCCGCCGGCAGAGCAAGGCCACGGACCAAGAACGCCGCCATTTCGCCACGGCTGACAAACCGGTCGGGGCAGTACTCGGTTGCGTACGGAGGATTACACCCAGAGGTGATTCCCGCATTGGACACGGCTTCTATCGCCGGCTCGTGGAGGTTGCCGTCGTCGTCGTTGAATCCCTGACCGGCATAGGCGTTCTGCGGAATCGCAAAGACGGTTGCGGCGATCAGGAATGCAAATATGGCGCGAACTAGTCGCACAGTGCGGTTGAGACTCACTCGAGTGCTCCCCTTTTGACTCGAAACTACGTTTGTTAATCGCTAGCCACACAACGCAGTAAGCCCCTCTGAATCCGCAGCAAGATTCTTAGGGCGAGTGTAAACATCTCCGGTTCGCAATGTTGCGAGTTTTTCGGATGCTGGGGGCTGGTGGCCCGCGGGTGGTTCTATCATCGGCTGATGAGCAACACTCTTCCCGACACATTTGTTTGGGGCGCAGCCACCTCAGCTTTCCAAATTGAGGGTGGTCGCCACCAAGATGGCAAGGGGGAGTCGATCTGGGATCGATTCTCGGACACCGGCAGGATGCCTGATAGTGGCGATATCACTTGTGACCACTTTCATCGCTGGCGTGAAGATGTCGCACTCATGGCTGATCTCGGGATAAACGCGTACCGATTCTCCACAGCGTGGACTCGGATCATTCCCGACGGTCTTGGTGACGTGAACGAGGCCGGTCTGTCCTTCTACAGCGATGTCATTGACGAGCTGATCAAGAACGGGATCACTCCCTGGCTCACGCTCTACCACTGGGACCTTCCCCAAGGCCTGCAAGATCAGGGCGGATGGCTCAACCGTGACACCATTGATGCTTTCGTTCATTATGCGGACGTGGCTAGCGAGGCTTTCGGCGATCGTGTCAAGAACTGGATCACGCAAAACGAGCCTTGGGTCGCGGCTCATCTTGGCCACGCGGAGGGCGTCTTTGCACCGGGAATCGCCGATTTCGGCTCAGCGCTGGTCGCCGGTCACAACATCCTTGTATCGCATGGCCGCGCGGTTCCGGTGATCCGGGCCAACTCCAGTTCGGCCCAGGTGGGGATTGCCTTGGATTGCCGTCCGTCGCACCCTGCGAGCGATGAGCCGGGCGATGTCACCGCCGAGCAGACTTACGATGGGTTCCGCAATCGGTGGTTCTTCGACCCCGTCTTTGGCAAGGGGTATCCCGAGGACACAGTGGCTGTGGTCCACGAGCGTGGTGTATTCCGAGGCCCGGGCCTTCCGTTTGTGGAGCCGGGTGATCTCGATGATATTGCAGTCCCCATCGACTTCCTTGGACTCAACTACTACACCAGCGTCGACGTCAGCGCCGCCGATCCCGAAGCGGCGGGGGTGGTCCTACCCGAAGGTCCAGATCAGCCGGCCGACTACACCGAGATGGGCTGGGAGATAACCCCGATGGCTCTGACCGAATATCTGCTCAAGCTGCAGGAGGAATATTCGCCTGATTCCATAGTGATCACCGAAAATGGTGTGAGCTATTCAGATGGGCCAGGCGAGGACGAGAAGGTTCACGACCAGCGCCGGATCGACTACCTGGACGCCCATATTCGGGCCACCGCAGCAGCGTGCGATCGAGGCGCCCACGTCGACGGATACTTTGTCTGGAGTCTGCTCGACAACCTCGAGTGGGTCGCCGGGTACAGCCAACGCTTTGGCCTGATCTGGGTTGACCATGCCACTGGACGTCGGATCCCCAAAGACAGCTACCACTGGTACCGCGGCATTATCTCGAACGGGTTGAGCAGCCAGAACCCCAAGTGATCGGGCTAGTAGTCGGCGACTCGGTCCTTGAGAACAGCGACGATGGCGTCGGCGATAGCATCAAACGACAAGGTGCCGGTGTTCCACGTAGCGTCATACAGAAGTGCGTCGTTGATGTCGACCTTGAAGTGTTTCTTGAGGAGCCGGGCCCGCCCCGAGTCGCGCCGCTCCAGTACTTCCATCGCCTTCTTTTCGTCGTAGCCCGTCAGCTCGATCATCCGGGCCAGTCGCCTGTCCTTGGGGGCGACGAGCCGCACCGACACCGCTGGTCCCAGGCCTCGTGTCACCTGTGATCCGGCACGTCCGACGATGACTGCTTTGCCCACTTCTGCCAAGAGACGGACCAAACGGAACATACGGTCGGCGATGATGTCCTGGTGTGTTGTCGCGGTGAGAATCTGCCGGAAGAAGTCGTCGGTCGTCTTGTGATATTCCTCGCCGAGAAGCGATTCCACCGAGACCCGGAGATCAGGATCGTCGGCAACCATCTTCACGAGCTTCTGGTCAAACATCTCCCAGCCGCCAAATAGTTCCTTATCGTCTTCCTCTTCGAACTTCTCGATCAGCGTTCTGGCAAGCGAATGGCCACCCGCACCCACCTGGCGCGAGATAGTGACAAAAGGTCTGACACGGGCCAGCTGCTTCCCATCGCCTGGCCTAACACCATATGAGTGACCGCGGAGAAACTTCTCTATCGGATTGGCGGGACTCATGACTATTCGCCTCCTGGCTTTCCAGATCAGATCCACCTCAATTGTAGGGGCTGGACAGGTCCTCTCCTAGGTGCCGTATGGCCACAGAATCGCTGGTTGGACAGTCGCCCCTTGCTATCTGAGTACGCATATTCGCATATTCGCAAATTCCGACTCTTGGACGGCCAAAAACCGTCTAGGGTCCTGCCTTCGCACTACACGCAACCGCTGGTTACGCTCACCCAAAATCAGTGGCACGGTATGTGAGGGACGATGGACACGGAGCGGCAACAATCGAGGCAGGTACCGGGGCTATATGACCCTGCATTCGATCACGACGCTTGCGGTATCGGATTTGTTGCCGACATAAAGGGCCGCAAGACACACCAGATCGTCGCCCAAGGTCTCACCGTCCTGGCCAATCTGACCCATCGTGGTGCCGTAGGCGCTGACCCCCTCGCCGGCGATGGCGCTGGAATGCTTATTCAGATCCCCGATTCGTTCTTCCGGCTCGAGATGGCTGAGCAGGGAATAGAGCTCCCTGAGCCGGGGGACTACGGCGTGGGGATGATCTTTTTTCCCCAAGATCCGATAGATCGGATCGTTGCTGAAAACCTGCTGGTGGAACTTGTCGTCCGCGAAGGCCAGAAGCTGTTGGGCTGGCGTGACGTTCCCGTGGATCCTTCGTGTCTGGGTGAGAGCGTCAAACCGATCGAGCCGGTGATCAGACAGTTGTTCGTGGGCCGTGGCGACAACGTGGCCGATTCGAATCACTTCGAGCGGATTCTGTACGTCATCCGTAAACAGGCGCATATCCAGCTCGGGCAGCGTGCCCCATATCTGATCGAACGTGGCGAGTTCTATGTGACGACGATGTCGGCTCGAACAATCACTTACAAGGGGATGATGCTTGCCGAGAATCTGGCCACCTACTACCCAGATCTGGCCGACGAGCGCATCGAATCGGCCCTTGCTCTAATTCACCAACGTTTTTCGACCAATACGTCACCGTCGTGGCGTCTCGCCCAGCCGTTCCGCTACCTGTGTCACAACGGCGAGATCAACACCGTGCAGGGCAACGTCAACTGGATGCTGGCTCGCCGCCACAACATGTCGTCAGACATCATCGGTGATGATCTGGAGAAGCTATGGCCGCTCATCGGAGACGGTTCCTCTGATTCGGCCACGTTCGACAACGCGCTCGAGTTGCTACTGGCAGGTGGTTATTCGCTTGGGCACGCCATGATGTTGATGATTCCCGAGGCCTGGGCTGACAACCCGCTTATGGATAGCGGCCGCAAGGCGTTCTACGAATACCACGCTGCAGTAATGGAGCCGTGGGACGGACCGGCCGCCGTGGCATTCACCGACGGACGTCAGATCGGGGCAACGCTCGACCGCAATGGCCTGCGGCCGTCCCGGTACTTCGTCACAGACGACGACCTCGTCGTATTGGCTTCCGAAATGGGTGTCCTCGACATCCCGGAAGAAAGGATCGTCAAAAAGTGGCGTCTGCAGCCAGGAAAGATGTTGCTGATCGATCTCGAGCAGGGACGCATCATCGATGATGCCGAGCTCAAGGACGATCTGTCCGGAGCGAAGCCGTATCAGCAGTGGCTGGACGAGACGCAGATCCACATCACCGAGCTACCGCAGGAAGTCGCCGCCATGGGGCCGGACTCTGGGACGCTGCGCAATGCTCAGAAAGCGTTTGGCTACACCAAAGAAGACATTGAATTCTTCCTCAAACCGATGGCAACCGAAGGCAAGGACCCAATCGGATCGATGGGGCGGGATACCCCGCCTGCAGTCCTATCGGATCGGCCGAAGATACTCTACGACTACTTCAAAGAGCGTTTCGCCCAGGTAACGAATCCGCCGATCGACCCGATCCGCGAAGAGACGGTCATGTCGCTGGTGTCTCTGATTGGGCCGCGTCCCAACCTGCTCGACCTTGATACCGGCGGCAGCCACAAGCGGCTCGAGGTATCGCACCCGATCCTCACCAACGTTGATCTGGAACGGGTGCGGCGAGTCGAAAACCATGTTGACGACGCATTCCGAACCAAGAAGCTGAGCATGTGCTACCCAGCCAGCGAGGGTGCCTCGGGGATGAGGGGTGCGCTACAAGAGCTCTGTCACCGCGCCACTGAAGTGGTGCGCGAAGGCCGCAACATCCTGATTCTCTCCGATCGGCGCCAAGACGTCGAGCGCATCGCCATCCCCGCACTGTTGGCAACTGCAGCAGTCCACCACCATCTGATCAACGAAGGTTTGCGCACGGAGGTGGGACTTGTTGTTGAGACAGGTGAAGCCCGTCAGGTACACGACTTTTGCCTGCTCGGTGGATACGGCGCAGAGGCGATAAACCCCTACCTGGCTTTCGACGTCATCCATTCTCTGATAGACGAGCTTGACGTGGCTACGCCTGAGGAGGCGGAGAAGCGCTACATCAAGGCAATCAACAAGGGCATGCTCAAGGTCATGTCGAAGATGGGCATCTCGACGTTCCAGTCGTATTGCGGCGCCCAGATATTCGACGCCATCGGGCTCAACACCGCGTTCATCGGCAAGTACTTCACCGGAACCCCCTCGGTCATCGAGGGGATTGGACTCGACGAAATCGCCACCGAAACAGTGCGTCGACATGATGCGGCGTTCGGATCGAAGTCCTACACGACAACGGAGCTCGATGTCGGTGGTGACTACGCCTACCGGATCAGTGGCGAGGATCACGTTTGGACCCCTGAGACGATCTCGACGTTGCAGCATGCGGTTCGTTCCGGCGATTACGACTTGTTCCAGAAGTACACAGCCGAGGTCGACAGTCAGGTGCGGAGCCTGAAGAACCTGCGGGGCCTGTTCGAGCTGGACTTCCTTGCCGAACCCATCTCGATAGATGAAGTCGAGCCAGCCTCCGAGATTGTGAAGCGGTTTGCGACGGGTGCGATGTCGTTTGGGTCGATTTCATGGGAGGCTCATACCAACCTTGCGATCGCAATGAACCGGATGGGGGCGAAGTCCAACACCGGTGAAGGCGGCGAAGATCCAGAGCGCTTCACTTGGAGCAACGACAAAGGCGATTCCAAGAAGAGCGCCATCAAGCAGGTCGCCAGCGGACGTTTTGGCGTAACCAGCCACTATCTGGTCAACT
>JASJHC010000229.1:0-2857 GCA_033791245.1 Acidimicrobiia bacterium
CCGTCTTCGGTACCCGGATTCTGGGTGTGGGGATTGCCTATAAGCCCGATGTTGCGGACGATCGTGAATCAGCCTCGATCGAGGTGCTCAGGGAACTCGAGAAGCGTGGCGCCGAAATAGCGGTACTGGACCCGGTCGTTGGCAACCAAAGAATCGAATCGCATGGGTTCACAGCAGTCGATTCAGACAGTTCGCTCGAAGAGTATTCGATTGCTGTCCTCCTCACGGATCATGCCGTTTTGGACCTTGAGAGCATCGCAGCTCAGGTTGGATCCGTACTCGACACCAGAGGTGCGTTCCGCCGTGCCGGTATCGAACGAGACAACGTCGAAGCGCTGTGAAGCCACGGCTGCTTGTCGTTTCGACGGTGCACCCTGCCGATGACCCGCGGATACGCCACAAACTCATTGCAACTCTGCAGGACGACTGGGCCGTTACGTTTGCCGGAAAAGGGCATGGTCCTATCGACCAGACGGGGATCACGTGGGTGGAACTGAGTGGGGGTCGTGTGCTGCGGTGGTTGCGGGCGGCTCGTCTCCTGTTTGGCAAGAGCTTTGACGTCGCTTCCCTCCATGACCCGGAGCTACTGCCCCTTGGCATCGTGGCTAGTCGCCTTGGACGCAACATCGTTTTTGATGTCCATGAGAATGTCCCGGCGCAGATCCGGACGAAGGAGTGGATCTCACGACTGTTGCGCAAGCCGCTATCCAAAGTGGCTGGCTGGTTGTTGCATATCGCCGAGCGACGGCTTGCGATAACGCTCGCAGAAGCCAGCTACAGCCCGCTGTTTACTGACACTCATCCAGTCTTTCCGAATTATCTTGCGGGAAGTCCGCCGCAGCCCCGGCCCGCCGACCCGACCACTGGCATTGTGTATCTCGGTGACGTGACCGAGGCCCGCGGGCTGGCGCTGGCAGTCGAGGCTGCTGGAGCCGCCGGAGCTGATCGGTTTACGGTGATGGGGCGCTGCGCCCCCGACTTCAAGGCCCGGCTACTGGCTATCGCGGCGCACGGCGGCGTCACACTGCAATTCCGTGGCTTTGTGACTTCGGGCGAAGCCCTCCGGGTTACCGCGGGGGCCACGTTGGGTTTGTCTCCGCTTCTCGACACCCCCAACTATCGGGTGTCGTTGCCAACCAAGGTGCTGGAGTATCTATCAGTTGGTATTCCAACTCTGGCCTCGGATCTTCCTGGGACGCGCGAGGTGGTCGGCGACAAACCAGGTGTTGTGCTGATCGCACCCGGCGATCTCCCGGCCTGGCAGGCCGAGATCGCAGCCGCCCTCGGCAACTCGACCTTGCGTACCGCTGCGCAGAACGGCGTATCCGCTATCAGAGACGCTTATGCCTGGCCTGCTGAAGAAGTTCGTGAGTTCTATGCGGGGCTGCGTTAGCGACCGCTGAGGAAACCGACGCCCCACGAGAGGTGCATCGTTGCGATAGCGGCAGGGAAAAGGAGCGCCGCCGGATCGCGCGTCTTGATCAGTTGATACATCGTGGCGCCAGCCAGCATGGCTAGGTACAGCCCGGGCACGACCACGGCGAGCGATCGCAACGGTGTGAACGCGAGGACCGCCGAGACTCCCATGCCGATGACAAATAGCGGAGGAATGAGCTGGCGGAGTTTGGTCGACTCGGGGTGCATGCGGAGTACACGCCGCTTCCAGGTGCCGTACTGAAAGTATTGGGTCCATAACGACCGCAGCGACCGACGCGGGCGGTAGACGACGCGGAGCCGCGGGTCGAACCACACAACTCCGCCGTTGTCACGGAGTCTGATGTTCAACTCGTAGTCCTGGTTGCGGGTCAGGCTTTCGTCGAACAGCCCGGCGGCGACAAGGGCGTCACGGCGGAAGACGCCGAGGTAGACCGTATCGACTGGACCCGGATCTCCTCCGTAGTGGAACCTCGAGTTGCCAACCCCGATCGGCGATGACATGGCATATGCGATAGCCCGTTGCATCGGCTTGCTGCCAATAGCGTCTTGGATCCCGCCAACGTTGACCGCCCCTGTTGTGTCGAGTATCTCGGTTGCCAGACTTACGTAGTTGGGGGGCAGCTCAGCGTGACCGTCACATCGCACGATTACATCGCCACGAGAGGCGCTGATGGCGATGTTGAGTCCATTTGGGGTTCGGCCGGATGGATTGTCCACAAACCGGACACGGCCCTCCTTAGCGCTGATCTGATCGAGGATGTCTCGGGTACCGTCCGTGCTCATACCGTCGGCGATGACGACTTCGATGTCGCCTGAGTAGTCCTGAGCGACGATCGACTCGACCGTTGCCCGGATCCCTGTCGCCTCGTTACGCACCGGGATGACTATCGAAACCAGACGCTCAGCCATGGTTTGCCAATCCGACTGCTTTGGCCATCCATGAATCACCGACGTCGCCAAACGGTTCGTGGCGGGCTTCGACCGCTATGGCCAACCGGGCCGTCGTCGCTCGAGCCGTGTCGATCAACCTTTCCGGGTAGTCATGTTTGACCTGATGCTCGGCAAACTCGTCCTCGTCGAGGACCTCGGTTGTGCCGTCGGCCCAGCGCACCACATCGAGATCGATGTCGACCATGGTCACCGTTGTCCCGTTCCATGATGGCGGCGTGATGATGTCGACGTACACGTCATGGGGTCGCTGCCACGCCCAGATAGCCGTCCACCATTTGTTGTCGGGGATCAGCTTGACGTTGATCGATTTGGCGTTTTTGATCGGCTCAGTGCCTCGCTGCATCGGTGCCCCCGCTGGCGACCACAACCACAGTCCATGTTCATCCTCGCCAAGGCGCTGCATGACAAACTGCCAGTGGCGTTGTCCGCCCCATTTGCGGAAGTCGATATTCACATCGTCCATACCGGA
>JASJHC010000230.1:0-2946 GCA_033791245.1 Acidimicrobiia bacterium
TTTGGATCGACCAGCCACTGTCTCGTCCATGCTACAACTTCGACGGTGATAGACACATCCATTTCTATCGCTTTGACCCCGTGCGGGCCAATCTCAGCGACGAAGACAGGGTACCGATTCACCAACAACGGACGCCGGAAATAGAACGCTTCAAGAAGGGCGTTCCCAAAGCCTTCAACACGACTGGGGTAGGCAACGAGATCGGCTGCGGCATAGGCATCAGCAAGCGGAACGTCCGTCCCTGGTCCGACCGGAACGACTCTGAAGTCGACACCGAGGCGGTCGGCGGTGCTCACGAGCTCATCGATGTAGCCGGCTCCCTCATCGGGCTCTGGGTGGGTCACCACGACACGGATTGTCGGATCATCGAGGCGCTGGGCCAGCTCCAGGGTGTCCTCAATCCCTTTGCGCGGAACCATCCGGGTTGGTTGCAGAATCACCCGATCGTGATCTGTCAGCGCGGCGGCTCTCCTGAAGACCGCACCATCTCCGGGCTCAGGAGGATTCGCAAAGTCCATGATATTGGGAAGGAGTCGCCCCGTTGCGCCGGTCCGCTTGCTGAGCTCGGCGCCCGCTATCGAGTTGATGACGAGATGCCCGATGTTGGGCGACGTTGGCGGAAATGCCTCAGCCAGATAGGCACCGACCGCATTCGGCCAGAAACGGCTTCTCTCCCAAGCGAAGTCGTGATGGTGGGCGATGGTTGGCATTCCACTTTCCCTGGCGTAGCGAGCAATCGCAACCCCCAACGGAAGCTGCATCGGGATGGCCAGAGCGTTCTGGGGCACAAGTACATCCACGCCAAGCTCCTCGACAAAGGCAGCCAATCGATGCTTGATCGCTGATGCCGCCTCTTCGATGTCCGCCAGCACCGTGTCGTCGCAGGCTTCCGATCCAAAGACCTGGCGATTGATCTCAAGATTGGGGCCGGTGTCAAAGAAGGCCTCAGGCACCTCGACGCCGGGTGAGAACTCCGGAGCGAGCACACCGCCGAGCCACACCACCTCGTGGCCAAGCGATTCCAACACATGGGCGACCTTGACCGACTCGAGAGTCACCCCATCGAGACCCTCAAATCTGGTCCCTACTAGTCCAAACCTCAGTCTTCGCACTGCTCTCCAGGAGGTCCGTTGACATTTGATACTAAGCGACGACAATTATGGTCCACCCGAGAGCCCATATGCAGATAGACCCGAAACAACCGATTCCGATCTACTTCCAGCTGAAAACGCTGCTACTCGACGAAATCCTCAATGGCACTTACCCGCCTGGCGCACGGCTCCCGACCGAGCACGAGCTGTGCGAGCGCCTTGGGGTCAGCCGCACCCCCGTTTCCCGGGCGCTTTCGGAGTTGGCGGATGAGGGGGTCATCCTACGTCGTCGCCGTTCCGGGACTTTCGTCAACCCGCACTGGGGGCCCCGGCCAGGATCCGAGGGCGAGCTACGCGTCATCGTGTCGGATGCAGGCTTTGAGGAACAGATCGAGATGGCCGATTTGCCAGCAGTGGGTACCAACGTCTCAGTTGTCGCCTTCGATGATCTGCGACGGACCCTCACCCATGCAGTCGCCGAAGGCCTCGCCCCCGACCTGGCGATCATCGACTCGGTCTGGGTGAAGGAAATGAGCGAAGCGGGCTTCCTCTGGGATCTCAAGGAACTCGACGCTGAATGGATCACCGAGGAACTCTCTCCGGATCTGTTGACCCCCTTTACTGCAGAACCAGAGAAACCGGTCCACGCCGTCGTAGCCGAAGCCAATGTCGCTGGGTTGTGGTTCCACCGTCAGATGTTGCGCGAGGTGGGTCGGGAAGCCCCGACTACATGGGACGAACTCGTGGTGACAGCCCAGGCCGTTGCGGACCAGCACCCCGAGATCAGTCCGCTCGCCATGCCCGGCGGTAGCCGAGCTGGCGAAACGACTACATACTGTCTGCTGGCCCTGCTCGCCAGCAATGGGGTGACAGTGTTCACCGAAGACGGTATCTCACTTGATTCCGATGCCACCGTCGAGTCTCTACGTTTCATCCGCAGCCTGGTCGAGTTGGAGTTGCTACCCGCCGAAGTCGTCGGTTTCGAGTGGGACCGTTCCATCAGGCGGCTGGCGCGGGGCCGTACCGCGATGTGTTTTGGGGGCAGCTATGAATCAAGTGCGCTCGCGGCTGCCAGCGGGATGACTATCGAGGAACTAGGCCAGACCTATGGGTTCGTTGCCATGCCTGCCGGCCCCCGTGGAGACATCGCCAGCGTCGCCGGTGGCATGGCGTATGCAATCTTCCGGCAATCCCGTCGCCCCCGACTTGCCCTCACTCTCCTCAAGGAAGCGGTGTCGGCGGATTCGCTCGCCGAGTTGGCCCGCTCAACATCAAAGATCCCGCCACGACGCTCGGCAATCGACCTTGTCAAGGAGGAGAACCCGTTTGTGGCCCAAACAGCGGAGATTCTGGAACGAGCCCACATGCGACCGAACACCGAGATGTATCACCATGTCTCGCTCCAGCTCCAGGTCATGTTGGAGTCCGTGATCACTTCGAAACTCTCGCCAGCTGCTGCCTCAGTAAGAGCCGCAGAACACATCGGCGCCATTACCGCCATGCGAGTTCTACACACCGGGTTCTGAGCAAGCCAGCAGTTCCTCTCAGGAGCTCCCAAGGTAGGCCGCCGAATGCGGGACCAGGCCCGAGCCCGGAGTTCCACCTTGTGGAGCTCCCAAGGTAGGCCGCCGCAGGCGGCCTACCCCTTTACCCCGCCGGCCGCGAGGCCCTCGGTGAGGAAGCGTTCGGCAACAAAGAACAAAATGATGACAGGCACTGTGATAATCACTGAGCCGGCCATCAGAAGGGTCAACGGCACTTCTGTCGAGTTGAGCTGATTGACACCAAGCGACAAGGTCCACAGTTCTCGCTTCTCAATCACGAACAGAAGTGCAAACAAGAATTCGTTCCACGC
>JASJHC010000231.1:0-4678 GCA_033791245.1 Acidimicrobiia bacterium
CACTTCGGGTCCCCGGCGATAAGCCGGCGATCCTGGATATCAGCTTTAGCGGCACGAGCACGTTCTGGGTGGATGCTCTCGACATCAACAGCCAATATGTCACCGACGTGGCCTTCGACTACACCGGCGGAACCTACGAAGGTATGCGACCGATCAACCACCGCTGGCTGCAAGGCTATGTTCACCACCTCGACTTCGTCGTGGCAGACGGCTCATGGACCGTCGACGTGAAGCCCTTCTGCTCGGCCCGTACCATGACCGGTAACTCCATCTCAGGAGCCGGCGATGAGGTTGTATACGTCAATCAGGCGGGCGAGGCGACAATCACCCACACCGGGGCAAACAATTTCGCCGTGTGGTCGCACCAAGCCTTTGACGAGCTCGACCTGCCGGTGAACGTGATCGGTGCCTTCGCCGACACGGTTGACATCGACTCTGGAACGGTCTTCCTCGTCATGGAGGCCACCGACAGCGACGGAGCCTGGAGCGTGACATTCCCCTAGACCCAACCACAACACCTCAGGAGACCGCGAGCCAAGTGCTGCTGCGTGTCGGCGTGTCCTGTGTGCCGGGAAGCGGCAGGTAGGCACTCCCTCACCAGTACTGGCGGGACGGTCGCGAACTCGCCTGCTGCTCACGCCCCTTGAACAAGGAGCCGAACCCCCCAGTGACCCGCGGGCAGATGGCGGCGTTCCTCCACCGTGCCCTGGAGGGATAGAAGCGGCTCACCCGAAGTGCTGATACACCTGGCGCTGCAGCACGTCCTCGGGCTCATGGAACCCCAGTTCCATGGCAGCCAGTAAGAAGTCGTCGGTTGGCTTGCCGCTCTCGGGGTGCACGATGATCGAGCCAAGTAGCGCGCCGTCTGCCTCCGGGCTAATCGCCAGTAGCAGCTCCTCGAATCTCGAGGCGTCGACCAGCATCTTGAGCTCGTCGAGGAGTACCCATCTGAGCTCGCTGTGGGTGAGCGTGTCGCGCCGTTTCGCTCGGATGATCGTGATGAGTCGAGCCAGATCCACCGCTTGGCCCCACTCCTTTGGGGTGTCGGTTGGGTCGAGGTAGGAGGCGGTCCTGCGTTGCTCTGCATCGGCGACATGGCGGTGGGCCTGGGGCGCACCCACGTTCGACAATCGTTGATAGAGCGTTCTCGCCCGCTTCTGTGCCAGGGCCGCCGGTTGTGGTGTGTGCTCGGCCGCCCGTCGGCGTGCTTTCTCAATTCGCTCTTCACGATTCATCCACTGATTGTCGCGCATTGAGGCGAGCTCTCTGCCGTAACCGGGTAGTGGGGCTTCCAATACAAAATCTGCCTTCCCCAAATCGACAGATCGGTGTGTAGCTTGATATTCAGTAATCAAGGGGGGACAGTATGTTGCGTTTCGGTATTTCGAATCGGCTCAGGTCGATCACAGTCGCGGTGGCATTGGGAGCGATGTTGGCGACGTTCATGGCCGGATCGGCGCAAGGTGGAGTCAACAACGATGGGGCCGCCGACATCGTGTATTCGCAGTACGCGTCCGACGCGGCGCCGCTGGAGCAGAGCTGTCTTGGCGATGGTGTCGGCGGATTTACTTGTACAGCATTCAACAAGAATGACATGACCCAAGGACTCGCCGTTGGCGATGTCGACGGGGATGGCGACCCAGACGTCGTGCTGGCCAACGACAGCATGTCCAAAACGCAGTGTCTCAACGACGGCTCGGGTACGGCATACAGCTGTACCGACTTTGGCGGATCAGCCGGCAACATGTTTGACGTGGCCCTAGGTGATCTTGATTCCGATGGTGACCTTGATGCTGTGTTCGCCAACCTTGGGAGGAACCAGGTCTGTGTTAACGATGGCAGCGGTTTTTCGACTTGCACGGACCTAAATTCTGACACCTTTGATTCCTTCAACGTCGCCCTGGGCGACGTGAACAGCGACGGCATCTTGGACGCCGTCTTCAGCAACGATGAGAGGTCTAGCCCAGCCCCGCACCGCCTTTGTCTCGGCGACGGCTCTGCTGGCTTCACCTGCTCCGACTTCGGCACCGAATCAGGTACCACTTTCAGCGCTGTCGATCTGGGCGATGTCAACGGAGATGGCAACCTTGATGTGGTCTTCAGCGACAACCAGCGGCAGCGTGTCTGTCTTAGTGACGGCTTGGGCCGCTTTGGGTGTAGCGATGTAGATTCTGAGACCCACAGGGCCCGGGGCGTTGCGCTTGGCGACCTGGACAACGATGGAGATGTCGACGCCGTGTTTTCTTCCGGTCGTGCTTGTTTGGGTGACGGGACCGGCGGCTTTGCGTGTAGCGGCATGCCGGTGGTTGGGACCTCGGACAGCTTTGATGTTGATACCGGAGACGTGAATGGGGACGGCAACCTCGACGTCGCTTTCGCCGACAGCGGCGCTGGCAACCCGCTTTGTTATGGCGACGGGACCGGATCGTTCTCGAGTTGCACCTCGGTCTTTGCCGGCGAGCAAACGACCGGTGTCGTGATTGTCGAGGCGGTAGCTTCGCCAGAGCCGGTATGCACCATCGAAGGGACAGAAACTAGCGACCTGCTGTATGGAACATCCGGAGACGATGTCATCTGTGGGTTTGGCGGGAACGACATTCTCCTTGGCTTCGGCGGTAATGACGTCCTGCTGGGTGGCCCCGGCAACGATTACATATCCGGAAGCGGCGGCGAGGATGCCCTCGAAGGCGGCGATGGCAGAGACGTTCTCATCGGCGGGTCTGGTGCTGATCGACTTGATGGCGGAGCAGATAATGATTTCCTCTTGGGGTCCCGAGGCAACGATGATCTCGATGGTGGAGATGACACCGACAGGTGCTGGGGTGGTCGCGGCACCGACTCGCTAGTCAACTGCGAGCGCTGACCGACGCGGACAGCACGCTGATCGCGGTGAGCAAGTTGCCGACGAGCGGTAGCTAGCTGTCCGGCCGCTTGGGATCGAGCCAGGATTCTGTCAGGCGCAAGCCATAGGTTGGGGAGACATCACAATCCCATCTGAGATATGTATGGCATAATGTATGGCGTGAAACGAACCACCATCTACCTGCCCGACGACCTCAAGGCTCAGCTTGAGGCAGCCGCCCGCGCCGAAAGGCGCACCGAAGCCGACGTCATTCGGGAAGCGCTGGCCGAGGCACTGCGGCTCAGGACCCCGCGGCGACCTCGGTTGCCCCTGACCAAGCCAACCGGGCAAACCACGAACTGGGCGGAGCGGGTGGATGAGCTGCTTGGCGATGGGTTCGGCCGGGCATGATCATTGCCGACACGTCAGGCCTCCTGGCCGCCATGGATCCCGACGAACGACATCACGAGGCCTGTCGTGCGGTTGTCGAGAACCACATGGAGCCACTGGTCGTGTCACCGTTCGTGCTCGCTGAACTCGACTACCTCGTCCACGGCAAGCTGGGAGTCGACGCTGAACTGGCCATGCTGGACGACATGGCAGCCGGTGCCTACCAGCTTGCCGAGATGCAGTCAGGCGACGTCGCTGCCTGCCGCTCCATCATCTCAATGTACCGCGACCTCGATCTGGGACTCGCCGATGCATCCAACATGATCCTGGCTACTCGCCATCGCACCGCCGACATCTTCACCCTCGACGAGCGTCACTTCCGGGCCGTTCGCACCAGCAACAGAAAGCCGTTCCGCCTCCTGCCGGCCGACGGCGCGGCGGCCCTGGATTAGGGCCGCCCTGTTTCTTGTCGCATCCCATCGGTACGTTGGTCATGTGGCTCACATGAGCACATGTGCAACACATGTACTAGATTGAAAGAATGAGCAAGATGATTCAGATTCGCAATGTTCCCGACGAGATTCACCGTGAGATCAAGATCCGGGCCGCTCGTGCCGGCATGAGCCTCTCCGAATTTCTGAATGCAGAGCTGGCACGCCTCGTCGCCCACCGGCCGCTGGACGAAATCCTTACGGAGCTTGGGAATGAGCCATCCCTGCGACGAGGCGAAGCAGCGGACGCAGTGCGAGCGGGCCGCAGCAAGTGATCGTTATCGATGCCTCGGCCTTCGTCGACGCTGTGGATGGGAATCAGCCTGTAATCGACAGGTTGACGGGCGAAGACATCCACGCTCCTCATCTCCTCGATGTTGAAGTGATGAGCGCGCTGCGACGTCTGGTGGGACGAGGTCGCCTTGATGAGCGCCGGGCGCTGGAAACACTTGCGGTTCTCGAGCAAGGCGATATTCACCGCCATAGCCACGTTCCGTTGCTCAGCGTCGTCTGGTCGCTGCGAGGGCGGGTGTCCGCATACGATGCCGCGTACGTCGCGCTGGCGGCTGCACTCGAGGCACCATTGGTGACGACCGACAGGAAGCTGGCAAGCCTTCCTGGCCTGCCGTGTGATGTAGAGGTACCTGGCCAGCTGCCCTGAACAGCATGGCGGCTCAGCGCTGCACGCTTGCTGGCCGGCGTTTCACGGCAGACCAGTGGACGGCGCCGAGGAATCGACACCCAACCGCGACGTCAGCTTCACGGTAGAGACACATTCCTGTGGCACATTGGAGGGGTACATCCAAGGAGAACACGATGACGGTTGAGGCAGAGGCAAGTACGACGTGGCCGCGGCGGCGGTTGCAGGTGCGTTCGGTGATTTCGGCGACTCTGCCAATTGGCTGGACCTGGGCTGCAGTAACTGCCCTCATTCCCTACTTCTTGATCGGCCACG
>JASJHC010000232.1:0-3476 GCA_033791245.1 Acidimicrobiia bacterium
CGAGACGTAACGCCGTACTACGCGCTGTAGTCGAAAGGTGACCCGGACATCGCCGGTGTCGTCATGAAGTCGTTGCTGTTGCAGCCGTCCTGATCAAACACCGCCGGCTGGACTCGGTCCATGGCCCGGTCGATCTGGTCGAGTTTCTCTATGACCGCTCGCGAACCCTGTTCTCGGAGCGTGTGTATCTCTTCGGTAGCGTCGACGAGACGTCTCATCAGACCCTCGAGCGGATCAACGGCCAGGTCAGGGGCGTACGCAATCAGCTGGGAGAGGGTCAAGGTATCGTTGGCAAGGCCGAGGGCTGCGGTGATATCGCCGACCAACATCGATCTTGCGACCTCGAGAGCGCCGAGATCCTCACGGACTCCGTCGACCTCATCAAAGATCTTCCCCAGAAATCGTGATTCCTCGGCACGAGTCAGCATCTCGGCTTCTGACAACTTGAATACCAGACGGTCCAAGAGGATCAACTCGCGGTTGAGCACCCCTACTAGAGCGATATAGCGCTCATTTAGCAAGAGTTTGATTGAGGTGCTCATGATGTCACGCTCTGCACGCGTCATCTCCAGTTGTCGTTGTCGTTCCTGTCGGCCGAAAGTGACCCTCATCAAGGGGTGGAAACGGTCCCCATCTGCATCTTGTTGCTAAGACGGCGCCGCGACCGGTCGACAGGATGAGGGTCCCCCCGCATGGACGCGGGATACGAGGTACAAGGAGGTACTTTCTGATTGGACCCGTTGTGTTGACAGGCCGTCATCGTCCTCATTGCCAGCGGCAATCGGAATCACAGCTCGACCGCATCGTCGGCGAGCAATCTGTGCCCTGCACTCTCACGATTCCGCCCACCCCCGCATACGGCAACCCTGGTCGGATGACAGGCCCCCGCAGTACCAAATGTGGCCCCGGCCAGATGCGGTGCAACCCGGTGGCCCACCTGCAGTAACACGGTTGGAAGTCGGGGCGAGTGGCATTCCCTCCATACCACCGTTTGGTGGGAGCGTCACGACCCCCGGCCCCAAATAATGGGGCCTCCTAGACCGCCGGCAGCCTTTTCGTCGTCCGAAGCGCGCCGCTGTGGCATCTCCGCCACTACGCGGACGACGTCACCGTCAACAATCTATTGGAGACCGACCTTCATGAACGCAGCGTCGAGGTCTTCGAGCTGCTCCTTGAGGGCGAGAACACCCTCTTTCCTTGCGATTTCAGCGAACTTCATAAGGCGGTCGATGGCTTCACCGGGATCTGGTTCCCTGCCGCTCATGGCGGGATGATTCCCTTGGGGACATTCTTGACGTCGGCCATCTGATAGCCATTCAATGACGCGCCAACGCTTCCAAGGACGACGAGGAGAAGTGACGAGGGTCCGATCAACGCACCGAACGAGTTCCCATCCATGACGATGGCAACCACAATGCTGACGATCGCGATGATGCCAGGTAGGTGGTCACGGTCTACTCCTCCCCACCCTCAATGGCATACAGCTTGCCGCGACCACGGGGACGGCGGTTGTGCGCTGCTGCGAATACTGAAGCCCGGATTCGTTCGATGCGAGCGACCAAGTGGTCGGGCACGTCCACGACGACCATGCGACGACCGCCGGCGAGGACGATCACTGTGTCAGGTGTCTCTTCAATTGCCTCGATGAGGTTTGCATTGAGAAGCACCGTGCGGCCCGCGATGGGGGTCACTGGAATCATAGAATTGCACCTCCTTGCGCTCATCTGCCCAAATTCCGTTTGGGCTAGTTCTGTTCCGTACACTCATTACTGTCGGGAGGTCGGTGTCTGGGTTAATGACAGATCTCGATCATTTCGGAGAAATCCTTCTCAGAACGCAGAAAGGGGCGCCTCGCCCGTCGTGCGACACGCCCCAAACTGCAGTTCGTCTAGTCGGTCTCGGCTGCGGGAGTGCTCACCTCGATCATATTGGACATTGGGATCTCGACGCCGGAGTCAAGGTGGAGGATTAGTGCAACCGATAGGCCATCTAATGTGGACACGTGGCCGAACCCACAAACCACGTGCTGATGCTCTTGCCTCCGAAGGAGTGCGCTCATGCTGGCGCAGTGCTGGGCCAGGCGTTCCATGACGATCCTTTGTGGGCGGCAACGTTTACTGACCCAGACAAGCGGCCTGACTTGCTCATTTCCATGTTCACCGCGCTTGCCAAGACAACTGTCGCAGCGGGAGCTCCAGCAGAGACGACTCCCGGCGTCGATGCCGTAGCCCTGTGGCTGCCCCCGGGGAAGGACTTCGGATTCTGGGCGATGGTGAAGTCCGGCTTTGCATTGCCACGTCTCGCCCTGCGCATGCCCGCACCAGACCGGAAGCGAATGATGGCCGTGCTTGGTCAGCTGGAAGATCGCAAGAAGGCCCTGATGCCAGAACCACACTGGTACCTGTCGGCCATTGGCGTCCACCCGCAGCATCAGGGTGCAGGGGTTGGGTCGGCACTCGTGCGATCCGGCATTCGCAGAGCAGATGATGACAACACTCCGGTCTACTTGGAAACGGAGACCGAAGGCAACGTCAACTTCTACCGGCGCCTCGGATTCGAGGTGATCGAGCAGGTCACGGCCGCAGGTCTGGACCTTCCCGTGTGGCTAATGAAGCGTCCGCCCTCCAAGCGCGCCTAAGCACTCATCTCCCAGATCCGCCGTTGTCCAGCAGCCGTCCAGGCCCGGACCCACCCGCCGACCACACGCAGCTGCGTTGGCCGGCGGGCCCAGGCCCGGTACTCCCCCTAAGCCCTCAACCGCTCACAGTCACATACATCATGACCTCGGTTCCGTTGTTCATGCGCAACGTGGTTGTGTACAGACCAGGTTTGTCACCCGCGGTGAACTGCACAGTCAGCCGACCCGTCTCGAGACTCTTGACCGGTGCGTTGAATAGGACGGAAGGCCCTCCAGAGACCGATTGGCCCGCGGCGCCGGCAGGAGCCTCGATCGAGATCTGCCCAATGACCTTTTTGCCTTGCTTGAGCTGAGCGTGGTTGTCGTTCACCTGATGAACCGTTACACCGAGTGCGGGAACGCCCCTTCGATCCCACACGAGGAAGTTCCACTCCAACGGAGCGGGAGACCCGACTGCCGTGTCCTGATAGATCGTATTGGCGAACGGTGGCGGCCCGGCAAAGACGCTGGTGACATTGATGCTGGCACGGGGCTTCGGCCGCACGCGCACGACGCCGATACCAGTTTCCGTCGCTCCACCCGGTCCAGTCTGTGCCTCGACTCGGAACTCATATCGACCAGGATGGGGATTGACGTAGTTGGTAAGGATCAGGTGCATCTGTTTGATGCCGGGGCCATTGAGCGTCGGGTCCCCTGGCAACAGATCACGGGTGGCGGTGAAGACGATCGTATGGGTCCCCTCCAGGCTGACTGTGTAATTCGCCGGTGACGGTGGAATCGGATTCTGTGGCCACCCCTGGAGCAAGACGCCCGTGCCACACGTTCCTGCTGCCGCCGG
>JASJHC010000233.1:0-4925 GCA_033791245.1 Acidimicrobiia bacterium
GTCGTACATAACGGGTCAGACCATCGTCGTTGACGGTGGTCTGGCTCTTTGAATAGGAGGGCATTAGCCATGGAAAGATCCCAAATCGAAGCCAAACTCGTCGACCTACTTGTAGATGAGCTTGGTCTTGATCGTGATGACATCACGATGGAAGCGAAATTCGAAGAGGACCTTGATGTCGACTCCTTGGGTGTCGTCGAGCTACTCATGGCTCTGGAAGACAACTTCGATGTGAAGATTCCAGATGAGGAAGCCGAGAAGCTCACCACCGTAGGCGAGGCTGCCGACATGGTCAGCCAAAAGCTGAACGGATAACCGGATGGACCGCCGCCGCGTCGTTGTCACCGGGATGGGCACTGTCAATCCCCTGGCCCACAATGTCGATGATTTTTGGGACGCACTGCTTGCCGGCAAGTCGGGGGCGGGTCCGATCACGCTCTTTGACCCCGAGGGGTTGGGTACGCAGTTCGCCGCAGAGGTAAAGGACTTCGATCCCGAGGTGTATATGCCTCGCAAGGATTCTCGTCGTCTCGACCGAAGCACCATGTTGTTCTGGGCGGCAACCAAGCAGGCGCTCGATGACGCAGACCTCGCGTTTGAGGACGGCGACCCGGCCAGCCTGCGCGCTGGTGTCGTGTGTGGCACCGGTATTGGTGGCATCGGGACCACTCAGAAACAGATGGGCGTATTGGCGGACCGGGGCCCGAGCCGGATATCGCCGCTAGCCATCCCGATGATCATGAGCAATCAAGCGGCGGGAGCGGTGTCCATTGACTTTCACCTTGCCGGTCCCAGTACCTGCACAGTTACCGCTTGCGCGGCTTCTGCCAATGCCATCGGAGATGCGGCGGAGATTATCCGCCGCGGGGTCACCGATGTGATGGTGGCAGGCGGCATGGAAGGTTCCGTGACGGCCTTTGCGATGGGCGGATTCAGCTCGATGAAGGCCCTCAGCTCACGTAACGATGATCCGCACCGGGCCAGTCGACCCTTCGACTTGGAACGTGACGGCTTTCTGCTCGGCGAAGGCGCCGGCTCGCTGATTCTCGAATCCCTCGAGCACGCAACGGCGCGTGGCGCCAGGATCTACGGGGAAGTCTCCGGGTACGGGATGTCCGCCGACGCCTATCACATCACATTGCCGCGACCGGGAGGTGGGGGAGCGTCTCGTGCGATGCAGGGAGCTCTCGACGATGCCGGAGTGGCCAGCTCCGACGTTGATTACATCAATGCCCATGGCACCTCGACACCTGCCAATGATGTCACCGAGACTCTGGCCATCAAGACAGTCTTCGGCGACAACGCCTACAAGCTTCCGATCTCGTCGACGAAGTCGATGACCGGTCATATGCTTGGTGGTGCGGGTGCCGTTGAGGCGGTAATCGCACTGAAGACTCTGACCGAAAATGTGATCCCGCCGACGATCAACTACACGACCCCTGATCCTGAGTGCGATTTGGACTACGTCCCCAACGAGCCTCGCGAGGTAGCGGTCGACCAGGTCCTGTCGAACTCGTTCGGGTTTGGCGGGCACAACGTGTCGCTGCTCTTCTCGTCAGTCTGACCGAGGTTCGTCTCCGGTACTACAGCCTGTCGTTGGTGGCTTGGCCCCTCGGTTGATCGCGTCTTGGTACTCGTCGAATGAGCGAGTGGCCAAGGCGACCACCAATCCAATGCCGACTAAGGCACCAACACCAGTACTGGCGGCGGCTGCCGTCTCGAATGCAGCACAGCCCTTTGGTTGGCAGAGCACCTCGACGATGGTGCCACCCAGGTAGGCGCCGATACCGGCGCCGAGCCCGACAGTCGTGGCGACCAGTGGCCGTACTTGGTAGACCACGATCATGAAGGCGGTACCCAGGCCGATAACGCCGCCAACGGTTGCCCAAATCAAGCTCTGTCCAACCAGCCATCCGATAACGGCACCGGCTACGGCAGACCCACCCAATGGAAATGGCCTGATCGAGATTGTCGTTTCGCCGTTCACGTCGTTCTCCGTCGTGGTGCAGGGAGGTCAGGCATCGGATCGACGGCCAATCGCGCTTCCTGAGACCATGCAAGGTAGGCCAGCGCGGCGCCGGCCGCAATCAGAGCAACTGCTCCGAGGACGGGCGAGACGATTGCCGCACCGATCATCACCAGTGGCATGACGAAGCGGAGGCTGAGCAGCGCCCAGGTGCCAGCTTTCAGATAGCCCCAGCTGAATAGGATTCCGAGGGCCCCGGCGATTC
This sequence comes from Acidimicrobiia bacterium, assembly GCA_033791245.1. GTDB lineage: Bacteria > Actinomycetota > Acidimicrobiia > Spongiisociales > UBA5794 > JAAETI01. Next base: position 2,232 of record JASJHC010000233.1, read on the forward strand.
CGTGGGCGATGTGGAGACCGGACGGCGAGACGACCCCGACAAGCGGCACCACGGTGAATGTCCCAATAACCAGCGCTATTGGTTTCCAGCCTGGTGATCCGGCCGCGGGTCGTTCCCGCAGCCACCCTTTGAACCACGGGCCGCCGAGACCGGCAAGAGCGATACCGCTCAGGGCAAGGGCGGCAATGAGCCATCCTTCGTAATCGGCAACGGTCGCGATGAGGAGCTCTGCGACCACGACACCTGCCGCAAATCCCTTTGTCCACCGTCCCCGGCTGAGCAGGAGTGCCGTCATCGCCACGATGCTGAGCACGAGAGTTCCGATAGCGATGGCGAGTGCAGAGTCAGTGGCCCACGGGGCGGGGGCGACCACAAGATGGACCGTCCATGCCAGACCAGCGGCCATCACCAGACCGGCGATTAGGAATGGCATACGAAACACGAGGCATCAACTCCGATATCGGGCTGGCGAGGTTGTGGCTACTGGGCGGGGCGGGTATCGACGGACCCCGGGATCCGGTTATTGCCAAGGAACGAGAAGTAACGGTAGATCGCTGGGTCAAGTTCGGAGAAGTCGACCTGGAACGTGCTGCCGGGCGTCAACAACTCGCTCGTGAACTCACCGTTACGGGCCTCGAGGGTGTACTCCCGTTCGGCGACATCCTCATGGCGCCACTCGACGATCCATTCCTCGTCGAGATCGAGTTTCAGGTTTGATGGTCGGAATCGGCCACCTTCGATGATTACAACGACGATTCCTTCAGGAGGTGCTTCCGTTGTTGTCGTCAATATCGGGACCTTCCCTGATTCCAAAGCGGAGTCGGAGGGGCCACTGGCGCAGGCGCCCAGCAGTAGCGAAATGATGGCGGTCACCATGACCCAGCGTGCTCGCACGTCTCTCCTCAAAGTGGTCGGTTCGGGCAGTGTAGTGCGCAAACGCTTGCGTGTGGATCCGCAGTGATTCATTGCTCCGGAGCCCAATAGTCGACGACCGACCACAGCCCTCCTTCCGCCGCAAGGGTCAGCACAGAACAGTGCTCCGGCTTGCCGTCGTGATAGTCGTCAAACCCAATCCCGGTGAGAAGGCGGCTTACGGCGTGGATTGGGTCCTGGTGAGACACAAATGCGACCTCGCCTCCTCCAGTCATCTGCACCCAATCGCAGACGACTGCGGCCATTCGTTTTGCCATCGTGTCTAGAGATTCTGGCGAGAAGGGCAAATCAAGGGGATCTTCCAGGTATGCTGCGAGCTCTCCAGGGAAGACTTCAGCAAGCTCCTCCCAGACCACTCCGGCCCAGCGCTGCCCCAGCTTCCATTCCGTAAGACGCTGGTCGGTGCTCACGGAGCGGCCGTTCTGTTCCGATATCGCAAACGCAGTCGCCACCGCCCGGTCCAGTGGCGACGAAACGAGAGCGTCGAGGTCGAGGTCGGCAAGGCGAGCAGCCGTCGCCGCGGCCTGCTCTCTCCCGTGTTCCGAAAGAGCGAAACCGGGGAGGTCGGCGTACACGACGTGCTTCGGGTTGTGGACTTCGCCATGTCTGATGAGGTGAATACGCATTGGCGTTAGTCTCCCACGTCGTCGCACCAGACGTGGAGTACGGTGGCGGGATGCGAGACTTTGCCGAGAGATTTCTTCACATCGACATGGATGCGTTCTTTGTCGAGGTCGAACGAAAACGTGATCCGTCGTTGCAGGGGGTACCGGTCATCGTTGGCGGATTGGGGCGGCGGGGGGTGGTGGCATCGGCTTCCTACGAAGCTCGGGCCGTGGGTGTGCACTCTGCAATGCCAATTGGCGAGGCGAGGCGGCTCTGTCCGCGGGCTCGCTTCGTACCTCCTGACCACAATGCCTATGGCGAGGTTTCACGGCAGGTGTTTGTTGTCTTTCGGGATTTCACCCCCATGGTCGAGGGATTGTCAGTCGACGAAGCCTTTCTCGACATCGCAGGGCTCCGGCTGCACTATCAGAGTCCGGCAGCCGCCGGTGATGAACTACGATCCCGGGTTCGCCGAGAAGTCGGATTACCCGCTTCGGTTGGGATCTCAGCTGTGAAGTTCGTTTCGAAGCTCGCCAGCGACGCGGCCAAGCCCGACGGGTTGTTGGTCGTTGCCACGGGGAGCGAACTGTCATTCCTGCATCCGATGCCGGTGCGTCGCCTGTGGGGGGTAGGTCAAGCGACCAGAGCCAGTCTCGAAGCCCTGGCAATTGAAACAATCGGGGATCTCGCAGTTGTCCCCAAGACGGTTCTGGTATCTCGTCTTGGCCCGAGTCTCGCTGAGCATCTCAGCCAGCTTGCCAACGGGATTGACGACCGCCAAGTCGAAGCTGGTGGCGGAGCGAAGTCGGTGTCCGTTGAGGAAACCTACGCCACAGACCTCGATACCGATGCCGCTATCGACCAAGCTCTGCTTCGCCTGTGTGACCGTTTGTCTTCCCGGCTGCGGCGGGCCGGCTACGCCGGCCACACAGTCGTATTGAAGATTCGTTTTGGCGATTTTGAGACTCTGACTCGGTCGATGACCGTTGCTGATCCCGTAGAACGGACCCCGGCGCTCCGGGACGCCAGTCGGGGGCTTCTGGATCGGATCGATCGGGCAGGCCGGGGGGTTCGGCTTCTTGGAGTTGGGGTCTCGTCACTCGATGATGCGGCGACGCCGCGGCAGCTGTCGCTTGACAGCCAGGCACGGAACGT